>CAWLAJ010000027.1:0-23705 GCA_963854795.1 Deltaproteobacteria bacterium UBA4427
GGTCAACAGAAGTAGATCGCCGAAGTCGAGGGCTTCGGCGTCCGCGAGCTTCTGTTGGTACTTTGCATAGAGCTTCGCGACGAGTTTTTCATCGAGATCCGCGGCTCGATCGACGACCGCCGGCGGCAAGAGTCCCGCGTTCTTCCATTGATCGATCTGCCAGCGGATGCGACGCGGGTCGTGGACCTTGGGATCGAGCCCCTCGCGCTTCAACACTTCCTTGATGACACCGATCGAATCCGTGTCGTCGTAGATGACGAATCCACGGTTGCGTGCGAGATGGCCGATGTCGCGACGCAGGATTCGAACACCGATCGAGTGAAAGGTCCCGATTGCGACATCCCCGGCGGTTGGTCCGAGGAGTTTCTCGACTCGCTCTTTCATCTCGCCAGCGGCCTTGTTCGTAAATGTCACGGCGAGAATCTGATCCGCCGGGATTCCGCAGACTCCGATCAGATAGGCGATGCGCGATGTGAGAACGCGGGTCTTCCCACTGCCGGCACCCGCCAATACGAGCAACGGCCCTTCGGTCGTTTCGACCGCTTCGCGTTGCTCCGGGTTCAGGCCTTCGAAGATGGAGGCAGCGATCGAATTGCGAGTCAGACTATCCACAGATCATCCAGAGATCGCCCACAAGGAGCGAATGAACGCACGGGGCGCGTTCCGTTCGCTGGGGGGGCAGCGAGAGCCTCTGAACTTACTCGACGGTCACGCTCTTTGCGAGGTTCCTTGGCTGATCCACGTCCGTGCCCTTGAGCGTCGCGATGTGATACGCGAGCAGTTGCAGCGGGACCACGGCCAGGATCGCCGTCAGGTATTCCCCGAGGTCATCGACATGCAAAACGTCGTTGGCCTTCTCGGCGATTTCCTCATCGCCCTTCGACGCAATCGCAATGACCTGACCGTCCCGAGCCCGAACCTGTTCGAGGTTCGAGATCAGTTTTCCGTGAAGCTCGCCTTTCGTCGCGATCACCACGACCGGCATGTTCTCATCGATCAGCGCGATCGGTCCATGCTTCATCTCGCCCGCGGCATAGCCCTCGGCGTGGATATACGAGATCTCCTTCAGCTTGAGAGCGCCCTCCAATGCGATCGGGAACATGATTCCGCGACCGAGATAGAGAAAGTCCTGCGCTTTGAAATATTTTCGCGCGACGACAAGGATCTCTCGATCGAGGCCCAGCGCGCTCTCGACCATTCGAGGAAGTCGCATCAGATCATGCAGCCGATGGGCGATATCGTCTTTCGAAAGCAGACCCCGCACGATCCCGAGTTTCAGCGCGATCAGATAGAGGACTACAGCCTGAGTCACGAAGGCCTTCGTCGAAGCCACGCCGATCTCCGGCCCGGCTTGCGTATAGAGAACATCGTTGGCCTCGCGCGCGATCGTCGACTCACGGACATTGCAGATCGCCAGCACGCGTGCACCCTGTCTCTTCGCTTCCTTGACGGCGGCCAGCGTATCCGCTGTTTCACCGGATTGGGAAATGGGAATCACGATCCGCTTCGAACCAACGATTGGCTTTCGATAACGAAACTCGCTGGCCAGATCGACTTCGACCGGAATCCCAGCCAATTGCTCGATCATGTACTTGCCGAGCTGGCAGGCGTAGTAGGAGGTACCGCAGGCGACGAGCGTCATGCCCTGCAGCCCGTCGAGTTCTGCGCGCGTAAATTCGATTCCGTCGAGATCGACGTCCTGCTCGGCTTCGTTGACGCGTGTCCCGATCGTGTCGGTGATCGCGCGGGGTTGTTCGAAGATCTCTTTCTGCATGAAGTGGTCGTAGCCACCCTTTTCTGCAGAGACGGGATCCCAGCCGATGACCTGGAATTCGCGATCGATCGGTCGACCTTCGATATCGACGACTTGAATGCCCTCTTCAGTGAGCACCGCAAAGTCGCCGTCGTAGAGGGAGATGATATCGCGGGTATGAGGGAGTACCGCCGGGATGTCGCTGGCCAGGAAGGATTCCTTGTCGCCCTGACCGACGATGATCGGGCTGCCCCCGTTCTTCGCGGTCACGAGCATATTCGGCTCGTTCTCGCAGACAGCGGCCAGCGCATAGGAACCGACCAGCCGCTTGCAGGCGTCGCGGACAGCCGTCAGTAGATCGCGATCTTCGCGGACCAGGTTGTCGATCAGATGCGCGATCAATTCGGTATCCGTGTCCGACTGGATCTCGGCACCCGACGCTTCGAGTTCCGCACGAAGCTCGCGGTAGTTTTCGATGATGCCGTTGTGAACGATCACGATCGATCCGGCACGATGGGGATGAGCGTTTCGCTCGGAGGGCTTACCGTGTGTCGCCCAGCGCGTATGTCCAATTCCCAGTCGACCCTCCAAGGGGCGATCACGTAGATTCATCTCGAGGTTGACCAGCTTTCCCTTCGCGCGACGAACTTCGAGCACGTCGCCTTCGAGGATCGCGACACCGGCAGAATCGTATCCGCGATATTCGAGCCGTCGGAGTCCGTCGATCAGAACGTCCGCTGCGCGAGGCTCTCGCCCGACATAACCCACGATTCCACACATAATTGCTTCTCCCGAACTATTCCTTCGACTTCTTCGCATTCTCGCCGGCCGACTCAGTGGTCGACACTGACGAGCCGCGCTCGGTTCCCGCCTCGGATGACGCTCTGCCCTCACGGCGCGCCACCCAGCCTTCGATATTCTTCTGCCGGCCACGGGCGACGGCCAGAGCGTCCTCGGCCACGTCTTTCGTGATGGTCGATCCGGCCGCGACGAAGGCGTTCGCCGCGATTTCGACCGGTGAAACGAGATTCGAATTGCAGCCGATGAAGGCCCCATCGCCGATCGTGCTGCGGGTCTTCTTGTATCCGTCGTAGTTCACGACGATCGCGCCACAGCTGAAATTCACGTCGGCGCCGACATCGGCGTCTCCGATGTATCCGAGATGGGCCGCCTTCGTGCCGGGCCCGAGCGTCGAGTTTTTCACTTCGACGAAATTCCCGATCTTGACTCCCGCACCGACCACATTACCGGGCCGAAGATGAGCGGAGGGACCAATCGTCACGTCGTCCGCGATCTGACTGTCCTCGATGACCGAGCCGGCCTTGACATGAACGCCCTCACCGAGAACGGAAGGACCGGAAATCACGACGCCGGGCTCGATGATCGAATCTCGTCCGATCTGCACATTGGCATCGACGTAGGCCGATTCGGGATCGACAAAACTAACCCCTTCGTTCATCCAGCCCTCGACGATCCGACGACGCATGACGCGGGCCGCGTCGGCCAGTTCCTTGCGGGTGTTGATCCCGAGACACTCGTCGGCATCTTCGATTTCCAGGCCTTCGACCCGCAGTCCCTTGGCAACGGCATAGGAAACGATGTCCGTCAGATAGAGCTCACCCTGTTCGTTGTCGGCTTCAAGGGACGCCAGTCCGTCTCGCAGCAATTGAGCATCGAAGAGATAGACGCCGGTATTCCGCTCCTCGATCTCGAGTTCTGCCGGCGTGGCATCGGACGCTTCGATGATTCGCACGACTCCACCGTCCTTCGACCGCAAGACGCGCCCGGGGATGTTGTCGGCGCGGGCCGTCAGCATCACGAGATCCGCTGAAGATTCTTGCTTGATGGAGCGCATCCGTTCGAAGGTCGCGGGGCGAAGAAGGGGTGTGTCACCGTAGAGAACCAATACGTCGCCCTTGATCGGCCCGAGGGTCGGCTCGGCAACGAGGACTGCGTGGCCGGTCCCGAGTTGCTCCGACTGAACGACGAACTCGACATCGTCGTCGAAGCGGGCGCAAACTTCTTCCGCATCGGTTCCGATCACGACGATCAGCCTCGACGGCGAGAGCGCCTTCGCATTGCGCAGGACGTGACCTAACATCGAAACCCCACACAGTTCGTGGAGCACCTTGGCTCGGCGCGACTTCATTCGAGTCCCCTTGCCAGCAGCCAGTACGATGACAGCGGTATCACTCAACGGAAAATCCTCTCACCACGCACTCCTCATGACCCACACGTCGCAAGCTCCGAAGAAGCCCCTCTCGATGGGACAATAAAATCCGACCTCTCTGTTCACGTGAGTAACCCGCAGCAGCGCAAAGGAAGCGGCGATTCTGCTCTATCTTCTCGGCCGACGGACAAAGCATCTTGCGTCCTCCTGCGATCGCAGCGAAACGGCGGGTGCGCGGCAAGTGGGCTGAGGTCGTCGTGGGACAGCACCGCGATTCTCCCGGATCCGGTCGTCGCCCCCTGAACGACCCGAATTCGGTGGTGGAGTTTATGGCGAAAGTGCGAATCGGGCTTGCGCTGCTCTGTCCCCACAACCCCCGGCCGAGTGCCCGAGTGAATTCAATTCCTCCGGGGCAGAGGCGGCGAGTCGATTCTAGCCTTCTGCCTGTCCGCGTACGGCCCCCTCGCCTACATTCCGGTGCGTATTCAAATCGCCTCGCAGCCCCAGCGAGCATTCAATGCGGTCACGCATCCGGCGATCGAATTTCCGCGGGAGCATCCCATTCAGATTCACGGCAATACCAACGGTCTCAAGGCGAGCCAAACCAAGGCGCTGGAGCGTCTCGGTCGACGTCGACTGAAAGAAGACCGATTGATCACGAACGACCTCGCTCGGCCGATGACCGAGTTGTCAGCGGAGATTCGTCGCCAGGTCGGTGTGCTGCTCGACCGCGCCGGCAACGTCGAGCACATCATGATCGGCGGCCCCTCGAGCATCGAATTGCCCGATTGGGGTCGACTGCGAGCCGGTCGCGGACGATTGCGAGGGCTTCGCCTCATCCATACCCATCTCGCCAGCGAAGGACTGACCCGAGACGACCTGACGGATCTCGCGCTCCTGCGACTCGATGCGGTCGTCTCGATTTCCGTTGGCGACGATGGCCTGCCCGGCCTCGCTCATGCGGCGTCGCTCTGCCCCGCCAATGACGACGGTCGCGCGACCGAAAAACTAACACCCATCCATCCCGCGGAATTCGACTTTGATTTCAGCCGATGGATTCGTGATCTTGAAAATGATCTCGCGCGTGTGCAAGCAACACAGGATGTCGGCCCCGGCGAGCGCGCCATACTCGTTTCGGTGACTGCAGGACGCGACCGAGAGACTCTCGAGCTTCATGTCGAAGAATTACGTGAACTCGCGCGTTCGGCCGGCGTGGAGGTCGTCGAAGTCGTCACCCAATCGCGCCCCAAGGTGGATCCTCGAACGGTTCTCGGCGCCGGCAAGCTCTCGGACCTCGTCATCCTCTGCTTTCAGGCCGACATCGACCTCGTGATCTTCGATCAGGATATCTCGCCGGCTCAAGCCCGAACGCTTTCCGAGCGAATGGAACTCAGGGTCATCGACCGTACGCAGCTGATTCTCGACATCTTCGCTCAGCGTGCAAGCACCGGCGACGGAAAGCTCCAGGTTGAACTCGCGCAGCTCCGCTACCGGCTGCCGCGGCTGGCACAGCGAGCCGACCTTTCGCTCTCGCGACTCGCTGGAGGCATCGGCGGCCGTGGTCCCGGCGAAACCAAACTCGAGAGCGATCGACGCCGCGTGCGCGACCGAATCACCAGACTGGAAAGGGATGCCAAGCGACTGACGAAGCAGCGGGAGGGTCGCAGACGAAGGCGCAGCCGCCGTTCCGTGCCTGTCCTCTCGATCGTCGGCTACACAAACGCCGGGAAGAGCACGCTCCTTCGAGCGCTCACCCAGAGCGACGTTCTCATTGAGGACAAGATGTTCGCCACTCTTGATCCTGTTTCCAGACGCCTTCGCTTCCCGCGCGAACGCGAGGTGATCATCACGGATACGGTCGGATTCATCCGAGATCTCCCGGCAGATCTCATCGCCGCATTCCATGCGACGCTAGAAGAATTGCGCGACGCGAGCCTACTGCTTCACGTCGTGGACGCCGCCCGCCCAGACATCGACCGTCGATTACTCGCTGTACGCAAGGTGCTCGGCGAACTCGGCCTGTCCGACAAGCCCGAATTGCTGATCTTCAACCAGGCGGATCGCCTGCCCGAGGACGAAATCGCTGCTCTGTCTCAGCGCTACCAGGCAATCTCGATCTCGGCACTCGAAGGTACCGGGCTACGCGAACTATTGGCTCGCTCGGAAGACATTCTCTGGGATGACGACGACCGTAGTCCCGGCGAAGAAGAGCGTTTTATCGACCTCGCCGCCCAGAGCGGATAGGTCGTAAGAAAAGGCAGAAGGGTCCGGCGACCCGGATCGGGTCGCCATTTTTCGACGTTCAACCAGGAGGGAATTCATGGTGCTGCGTTCACGCGTCGCGGGTACTGGAATGAGCGTGCCGGATCGAGTCGTCACCAATGCCGACATGATGCAATGGATGGACACCACGGATGAGTGGATCCAACAGCGCACTGGCATTCGCGAAAGGCGCTGGGTCGAAGACGGCCAGACGCCGGCCGATCTCGCAAACGCCGCGACGCGGCAAGCGGTCGAAGATGCCGGTCTCGATGTCTCGGATATCGATTGCATCCTGCTCGCGACGCTCTCGGGACAGCATGACTTCCCTGGCACTTCCTTCTTCTTGCACGAAGCGATCGACGCTGGAGACATTCCCTGCATCGATCTGCGGGCCCAATGCAGTGGCTTCCTCTACGGCCTTCAGATGGCAGACGCCCTGATCGTCGCGGGCCGCTATCAGCGCGTGCTCGTCGTTGGCTGCGAAGTCCATTCGACGGGTCTCGACAAGAGCGCTGCGGGCCGCAACGTGACTGTGATCTTCGGCGACGGCGCCGGTGCCGTTCTGCTCGAGGGCTGCGAGGCCGACGACGGACCGGGTTTGCTCGAAGTCCGCGTCCATGCCGAAGGCAAATACGCGCGAAAGCTTTGGTGCGAAGCGCCAAGCTGCGCAACGCCCGGCCGTATCACTCACGAGATGATCGATGACGGTCGCATCTTCCCCTACATGGACGGCCGCTTCGTCTTCAAACACGCAGTGACGCGAATGCCGGAAGTCCTACTCGAGACGCTCAGCGCGGCAAGCGTGAAACTCGATGACATCGACCTCTTCTTGTTCCATCAGGCAAATCTGCGGATCAATGAATTCGTCGCCAACAAACTCGAGATCCCAGAGTCCAAAGTGATGAACAATATTCAAAGGCTCGGGAATTGTTCGGCCGGCGCGCTGCCCATCCTGCTGGCTGAGGCGTCCCGACAGGGGCGCCTCGAACCCGGTCAGCTGGTTTCGATGACCGCGTTCGGCTCGGGCTTCACCTGGGGCTCGGCGGTGATCCGCTGGGGCTGAGTTTCGGATTCGTCCGAGAGTCCGCTCAGACGAGGGAGGGCCATCCTCGTCTTCAACGCACTGCATTATTCAGCCCATATTTCGCAATTCCGACGGGTAATGCCGCGCCGCATCAGCCTTAAGTCACTATTTTTACTAAATAATCTTGTTTTTGTGTCGACCAGACTTGACGGATGACGCATCGTGTCTAAGATGCTCGTCAACGTAGAAACGCTCCTAATCGCGGCCAGGCCGATGCCAGCCGACGCGGCGCGTCAAGCAAAGGTCCGAAGAAATTCGGACTTCGACATTCAACCCGGGACGCCGCACTCAATCGCCCAACGAACGAGGGCTCGAAAGGCGCCGCCCCCCCCACAGGAAACCGGAGGAACACCATGGCCACGACAGCCACGCGAACGACCGCCAAGAAGACAACCACACGAAAGAAGACCGCCACCAGAACCAACGAATGGGATTGGGAAGATTTCCGCCCCGACTGGGCGAATGAAGGCATCGAGCGCATCAGCAACGAACTCGAGAAATGGAATGACAAGCTCCAGAGCCGAAGCGAGAAATTCCGCCAGGAAAGCCAGAAGCGAATCGAAAAGGGTGTCGCCCAGGTTCAGGACGAACTCCGCAAGGTCCCGGCCATCAAGCGTGCCGAAGAGCTGCGAACGGAGATCGAGAACCGAGTCGAGAAGAACATCGACGCCGGCGTCGATCGAGTCTACGCCCGACTGAAGCTTGCACGACTCGATGAGGTCAAGAAGCTCGAGCGCAAGATTGCCCAGCTGAACAAGAAGCTGCGCGCACTCGAGAAGCAGTGGGCGGCCTGAGCAGCCTTCGAAGATCGTAAGAGGAGCCTTTAGCGTAAGCGGGCTCCGCGAGTGAAAACAGAAGCGGCCCGAGCAGATCATGCTCGGGCCGCTTAGCGTTTAACTGTTCCCTTGGAGCATCGCGTGAGCAGAAAGCGGATGTCCATCCCAGAAGGCCGCCAGGTCTAGAGCCCTTCCAGGACCGCCGCCAATTCGTCCAGCACCCTTTGCTCTTCCTCCGTTATGCCGGCCCGTTCATCGATCGCAGGTCCTTCGTCGAAGGCGAGTCCATCCGTCTTCGCGATTTCGACGGCCTCGCGCAGCAACCGATTCTTGACCTTTCTCGCCGGACGGCTCCCACTTTCGATCAACATAGGTCGCAACAATCGACGCCATTGTTCGAGCGCCTCCGTCGGCGGTCCCTCGTAGAGCCAGCGCATCAGCGTCGAACGGCAGAATTCGGATCGCTGGCTTAGGCCGAGAGCCTTTGCCGCTTTCATGACGCGATCGCGTTCGCCCGGCGTCACCACGCCGTCGGCCCAGGCCACCTCGACGAGCGGAGCCAGAGCGAGAGCAGCGAGTCTCTCGATCTCTTCTTGGTGGGTTGGCATGGCGGCGCTCCGAGCCCACGATGGGGCAGATCTCAATTGCGAGCATAGCCAGTACATTCACGCTCGGACGAGGGTCGAGGCCGGAATCGGCGACCGCTTCAGGTCGACTCGGTCGAGCGCTCGGCATCGAGGATCTCGAGCGCCATTTCGACTGAACCTTCGGTCGAGCGGAGGATCTCGCGGGCGCGTGCACGATCGACCTTGCCGAGTTCCATGACGATCCGTACGGCGCGACCACGAAGCTTGCTCGAAGCTGGGGAGATATGAGTCATGTGGTTTCCGCGAACACGACCCATGCGCACCATGACAGACGTCGAGAGCGCCGAGAGAATCATCTTCTGCGCCAAACCACCCTTCATGCGCGTCGATCCCGTCACGACCTCGGCACCCACACGCGGCGCGATCGAAATCTCGACCGATTCGGCTAGAGGCGAACCCGGATCGCAGGTAATCGCAATCGTCCGTGCACCGACGGCGATGGCCGCATCGATCGCTCCGAGCACGAAGGGCGTCGTCCCGCTGGCTGAAATCCCGAGCACGACGTCGCCCAGCTCCAGCCCGCGCTCCTGAAGTTCGAGCGACGCGGCTTCGGCGTCATCCTCAGCATTCTCGACCGCCGCGCGAAGCGCGCGATCTCCGCCGGCGATAACCCCCTGCACGACCCGAGGAGACAAACCGTAGGTTGGCGGAATCTCGGAGGCATCGAGCACACCCAACCGACCGCTCGTCCCAGCGCCGACATTGAACCAACGACCGCCGCCGGAAAGTGCGCAGGTCAGCGTCTCCACGGCCTCGGCCATCTGTGAAAGAACTTCGCCCACAGCGGAATGGGCCACCTGATCCTCGCTATGGATCAAGCGCAGTATTTCGAGAGAGTCCATGTCGTCGAGCGCGTCGGAACGCTCGAGCGCCGCTTCGGTCGGGCGTCCATCGGCCATGGCTCTTCGTTTCGGCTCTCCGGAGGGGAACTGAAGATGCGCTCACGCTGCGAACTTCGAGAAGGCCTGTGCGGCAGAAGGCGCACAAGCTCCTAGAATTGCGACATGCCGTTTCGCGTCGAAGACTCGACCCTCGAAAGTCTGGAGTGGGCTCGCCTCGTCGACGAGCTGCGCACCGGTTGCCGCACGCCGCTCGGCCGCCGGCTGCTCTCCGATTCGCTGGATCGGCGAATTTTTGAAGCCGACGAGGATGGCGTTCGAACGCGCCTGCGAGAAACGACCGAAGCGCGCTGGCTGCTGGATCGAGAGGCCATCGCTCCGATCGGCGGCTGTCAGAATCTTGACGACGGTCTTCGGCACGCGGAGAAGGGCGGTGTCCTCGAACCCGCCCAGCTGATCGATGTGCGAACCACACTCGAGGCCATGCAGGCGACGCGGCGCTTCTTCGATCATCAGCGCGAGGACGTCCCCACGCTGGGACGCCTGGCCGAAGAGATCGAAGAAATCCGCGAGTTGGAGACCGAGATCGGTCGCTGTCTGGATTTGAACGGCGAAGTCAGCGACGCCGCATCGCCCACGCTGGCCCAGGCCCGACGCGAAGCCCACCGGCTCGCGGGCGAACTACAGAGTCGCATCCAGCGAGCCCTGCAACACAGCGACATCCAGCCCCATCTCTCGGACCAGTTCTACACCGTGCGAGCCGGACGCTTCGTCCTGCCCGTAAAGGCGGATGCCAAGGGACATGTCCGAGGCATCGTCCATGACGCCTCGCGCTCGGGAACCACCCTCTTCATCGAGCCCGACGGCATGGTCGGATTGAACAACCGCCATCGGCAAGCGGAGCTGACCGTCGAGCGCGAGATCCTGCGTGTCCTGCGCGAACTGTCCATCGCTGTGGGTCGCGAAGCGCCTCGCCTGCGTTCGAACCTGGAGTCGATTGGCGCACTCGATCTCGCGCTTGCGCGTGGCCATCTCTCGCGAAAGACCGATGGCGTCGAACCCGAAGTCGGTCAAGCTGGCATCTTCGAACTCGCGGGAAGTCGACATCCCCTGATTCCGGTCGACGAATGCGTCGCCAATGATCTGCGCGTGGGTCGAGATTTCTCGGTCCTGCTCTTGTCGGGCCCGAATGCAGGGGGCAAGACGGTGGCGCTGAAATGCGTTGCCCTGTCTGCACTCATGGTTCGCGCGGGCATGCACGTATCCGCTAATCCTGGCGCGCGCGTCGACCTCGTCGACACCGTCCTCGCCGATATTGGCGACCATCAAGACATTCAACAAAGCCTATCGACGTTTTCGGCGGCGATGGCGAATCTGGCTGGCATTCTTCGCGAAGCCGGCCCGAACACGCTCGTCTGCCTCGATGAGATCGGCGTCGGGACGGATCCATCCGAGGGTGCTGCGATCGCGCAATCGACGCTCGAAGCCCTCGCCGACTCCGGTGCGCGCGTCGTCACCACGACGCATTACAACCTGTTGAAAGAGATGGCCGAAGTCGACGAACGCTTCGCCAACGCCAGCGTTGAAATCGATCCCGTCACATTCGCACCGACCTATCGCGTTCGAATCGGATCGCCCGGTGCGTCGTCGGCGACCACGGTCGCGGCGCGCATGGGGTTGCCCCAAGGAGTCCTCGATCGTGCCGCTGGACTCCTCGACCGGGAGGATCGTCGACTCGACCGCATGTTGTCCGAACTCGCATCGACCCGTGCACTGCTCGAAGCCGAGAAGCTGGCGGCGGCGGATCTACGCGCCGAGAGCGAACAGGTCCGCGAGGAATATCGAACGAAGCTCGCGCGACTCCAGGAGCGTCGCGACAAATTGTTCGGGGAGATGCGCCAGGAACTCGATGACTCCTTTCGCGATGCCCATGGAGAGGTGGCTCGAATCATCGCCGAGCTTCAGCGCCAGCCCTCCTCTCGACGAGCGGCGACCGCGCGTAGCCAACTCCAATCGCTCAACGTTGAAACCAGCCGAGCACACACGAAGCAAATTCCCCAGCCGGCCTTGTCCGCACGCGAACCGGCGACCAGACCGATCGATTGGCCGCGCGCTCGTGTCGGTGATCCGGTCTGTGCACCCGGCGGCGGCGCGGGCACACTCTTGTCGCTGCCCGATCGAAAGGGGCGCGTGATCGTTCAGGTTGCGGGCGCCAAAGTCACGCTCTCTCGTGATCAACTGGGCGCCGGTCAGCCGAGGAACGAGGACGCGACATCGGCGAATCGCGTGACACACCAGACTGTGAACCTGACGCCCGCTCGAATCGGCGGAATCGCGGAGACAGACTTGCGCGGTTTGCGCGTCGATGAGGCCCTCAGTCGCCTCGACGAAGCGCTCGATCTCGCTGCTGCCGAAGGGCGCGATGAGATTCGGGTGATTCATGGGATCGGGACGGGCGCCCTCCGAAGCTCGGTGCGCGAACATCTTCCCCATTCGCACTACATCATCGAATGGGTCGAGGCCACGCGGGACGAAGGCGGTGCGGGTGCGACTCGAGGCATCCTCAGGAAGGATCCGGAACTTGACTAACGAGGACGAAACACCCGACAGCGCACCGGACGAGATACCAGACGACGCTCCGGAAGACTTCCCGAACGTCGACGACCTGATCGGCAGTTTTCTAGGAGAGTCTGCGCTCTGGCCCGTCTTGTTGGTCGCTATCGCAAGCGGCGGGGTCTTTGGCGCGGCGATGCTCATCCTCGTCGGGATCGACCACAATCCGTTCGCGGCGGCGGCCTTGCTCTTGATCTTCGGGATGAGTGTCGACATCTTCGTTCAGTCGCGACGAAAAGCCGTCTACCGCAATGTCGCGAAACTCGTTGGACTGCTCTGGGGCACGGCGATCGGATTGGCGGGCCTGGCGATCTGGACAGGGATCGCGTTCTGACGAGCTAGTCGCGCTCGAAGTCGCCAATCAGCGCGTTCGCTGCACGAAGGCCGGACAAACTCGCACTCTCGAAGCCGGGCCCCGAGAGGTAGTCGCCGGCCCAATAGAGTCGTCGGCCGAGCGCCCGACGATCGCGCTGCACTCTTTGAAAGGCGGCGAGGCGCCGATAACAGCCAACCGTAAAATGCGGAACCAAGCCGCGCCCGAGTCGCGTCGTCAGAATTCGTGCGCCCACGCCGGGCAGCGCACGTTCCAGCGAGTCCAAGAGGTTCTTCGACACGACATCATCGGCCATTTCGCTCGAGCTGGCGGCGAAGGCATCGCGCGAAAGAGCCACGAGCTGGCTGCGACCCTCTGGAACTCGACCGTTGGGCTGACCGGGCTCGATCAAGACAGATGCGACAGCCGATTCGGTTCGTCGCGGCAGGCGCACTTCGCTCGGCAATCCGCCCTCGACACTGTCCAGCGCCACCGAGAGAGTCACGACCGGGCGCTGTTCGAGAGTCGCAAAAAAGTCTCGCTCGGCGGGAGTGAGCAGCGCCGCAGAAACCGATGATGCCTGTTCGGAGCCCACGGCAACAACGACTGCGTCGAAGGATTGTTCTACGTGGCCGCCGTCCGCATCGATCGCTTCGACGCGAAAACCACCAGCTGGCTCTTCATCGATTCGAGTCACCGGTGTCTCTCGCCGGATGGTCAGGCGTTCCGCAGCCGCCTGAGCGAGTTCGAGCAGGGGTCGGCGTGGCAGCCCAGATGAGGCCGGACGACGCTCGCCGACGCCCAAAGACTTCATCTGCAACAACATGGCGACCCGCGAGAGTTCTTCGACTGTATCGCCGTACGCGGCCTGCACTTCGGGAGTCAACCAGAATTCCAGATTGCCCCGACCGAAATAGAGCACGGCATGATCGCGCATGCTCCGATAGTCGAGATCTGCCGCGCGCTCCGGAAACATGGGATCCAGCCAGCGTGAATAGCGCGACATCAGGCGATTGGACCGCAGCAACTTCGGCCGCTCCCATATCGGGGGCCCGGGAATCCTCGCCGCGCCGGAGAGGCTCAGTCCGTCGACGGGAATCGACTTGGAATCTGTGCGCAGGGTCGTCTGCACCGGACGCAGGGGAAGCATCGAATCGCCAAGGCCCAGATCGCGTGCCCAACGTGCAAGGGAATGATCACGACTTCCGAGCACAGGCCAGGCCCCGTCCATCCAATGGCCCGCGCACCATTCGCCGCGCGTTCGGCCGCCAACTTGTGATCCGGCTTCGAAGACGGTGGCCACGAAACCCCGCCGTTCGAGATCGAAGGCGGCGCGAAGTCCCGCGAGACCCGCACCCAGAATTGCGACCCGACGATCGAGACCGGTCGCCGAATTCATGGTGCCTGACCGCTCGAAGCGATGGACCGGAAAGGCTGAGCCAGAACAGCGAGCACGTCGTGCAGAGTATCGAAGGGCAGGTAGGCAGCGCCCGTTTCGTCGAGTGCAGGAGCGAGGGTGTCCTTGGCAAAGGCGAGATCGGCTTCGAGTGCGCCACACAGATCCGAAACCCGGCCGTTTCCGATGTGCACGCAAAATGCACCCGGAATCTCGTGACGATACGAGGCAATGATGTTCCGCTTACAGCTGCCTGTACCACACCCGCAGGCTTCGTTTGGGTGCCCGGCTGCGAGGCGCCAGAGATCGCCTTCGTATTCGAGATGATTCGCGTGATATTCGAAGCGAATGTGGTTCATCGCTTGAATCCGTTCGAGATTCCAATCGAAACCATCGGAAAGAATCCGAAAGGGGACGTTTTCGCTAGAGCACCACGAGAGCAGCGCTCGCGCGCCGGGGTCGAGATCGATCGTCTCTAGAAAGCGATCCAGATCCTTCTCGGGGAACGAGAGCCCGTCGAGTAGCGCCATCGCGTAGGACCAGGCGGTGAACTCGCCCGTTTCGAAGCGCTTCCAGAGCCTCTTGCGCTTATCGGGCAGGAGCTTCTGCGCGAGCGTCGAACCCACGTCCTGGACGGAGAAGGTCCCGTCGAAGTCACAGAAGATCACCAGAGGCCGATCGCTGGGAATCGTGAAATCTTTGCTGTCGCCCACAGGAAACCCCCGGCCATCACGCCGGCTGGGTGGGTAGCGCATCCTCTAGCCGGCGGGAATGTGCCCCGCCCCCGTAGACGGTTTCTAAACCCGCGGGGCATAAATTCGGCCGACTTTCGACAGATCCCGACTGCAGGCGCGACAAATTGTGTCACTCCGCATTGGCGCTTGCCGAATTCTTGCGAAGCGAATGCCATCTCCCTTCGTCGTTGTGAAATTCCTACGATTTATGGTGAATCTCAGCGACTATGGAGGTATTATACCTCGCTCTGGCACGACACTTGCTCTCAACAAGCCACGAGACGCAGTTTATGGGGCGCTTCTGAGGAGCGGGCCCCCATTCCCGCGCCCGGGCCGGCTACCCCTCCCTTCGCACATTTTGTGCGAGGAGCCGGTTCGGGCGCTCTGCGTTTGGGCTGCCCAACCGCCATCGAATTGTCTCGAGAACCCCTCTCCCGGATTTGCCGAGCCGTCACCGGCTGGCGGTCCGCATCCAAGACGTGCACGAGATCGCGCCATACAATCCCACGTCGATGGGGACTCGAAAATCCAATGGGACCAGAGGCAACTCAGTCCGCCCAGGTGCAAAGCCGATCTTTCCGCAGCCAAAGCGCCTAACGCGAAGGTCGGGCGAATTTCGGCTTCGGGATGGAACAGCAATCTTGCTTCCCGAGTCCTCGGACGCGGTCGAGGCGAAGCTGCTTTTTGCTGCGGCAGAGGCGAGACGAGAAATACTCGCGGCGACGGGACTGGAAATCGCGATCGAGCGACCGCGCAACCCCGATCGAAAGACACCTTCGATCGTATGCCGCCTCGATCGACGTTCCGCGCTGTCGCCCCGCTCACCGAGCGCAAGGGACGCCTATCATCTGAAGATCCGCAGCAGCGGCATCGTCGTGTCGGCACCTGGATCGGATGGCCTTCGCCACGGGCTCCAGACCCTCTGTCAGTTGGTCTCGCGATCCGGCCGAATTGCTGCCGCCGACATCATCGACCAGCCCGACTTCCGCGATCGCGGCATCATGCTCGACGTGTCTCGCGGCAAGGTCCCAACGCGTAGGACGCTCGAGGAATTAGTCGACGTTTGCTCACGGCTCCGACTGAATGTCTTGATGCTTTACATCGAGCATACGTTCGTCTTCCGCCGACATCCGGAGATCGGCCACGGCTCGAGCCCGCTCGATGCCGAGACAATGCTCTTGCTCGATCGCTATGCAGCAGAACGCGGCGTCGAACTCATCCCCTGTCTGCAATCGCTCGGTCATATGGAGCGCATCCTCGGAATCGATCGCTATGCAGGGCTCGCCGAAAGCAACCGCCTCTGGTCGCTCTCGCCGAGTCATCCCGGAACCTACGAACTTCTTGGCGACCTCTATGACGAGTTCCTCCCGCTCTTCTCCTCCGCGCGATTCAATGCCAATTGCGACGAGCCTTTCGACCTCGGCCGTGGGAAGTCGGCGAAGCGGTCCCCCAAGAAGAATGCGGGACGGCTCTTTGCCGACCACGTGGAGAAACTCCGGCGACTTTCCGCGGATCACGGCAAACAGCTGATGATCTGGGCTGATTTCGCGCACAGTCATCCGAAAGAACTGTCGCGCGTGGATCGCAGTGTCGTCCTGCTTGACTGGTGGTACGAAGCCTCGTTCGATGCGGACCGATTGCGCAAGCTTCGCCGAAGGGGCTTCGAAGTCTGGGCCTGCCCCGGAACGTCGACCTGGAATTGTCTCTTTCCGCGTGTCACCAACAGCGTGGAGAACATCGCCAGATGGAGTACCGCCGGCCGCGAGCACGGCGCGACCGGACTACTCAACACGGACTGGGGCGACTTCGGTCACTACAACGCGTTAGGCCTGTCTTTGCATAGCTATGCGTGGGGTGCTCAGCAGGCCTGGTCGGGGAATCTCGACGCGAGGACATTCGATCGAGCATTTGGCCGTCGTGTCTTCGGCGAGTCGGCGGGGAACCTCGGACGGCTGTACCGAAAGCTCGGTGACATCCACGACGCCGGTTTCCGGATCGCCAATGGCTCGCCGCTTCAATACGTCTACTTCGATGGACTCGGACAAAGTTTCTTTCTTCAACATTGCAGACGCAGAGCGCTCGAAACCAGCAATCGGAAACTCGAGCCGATCCTACGTGCGATCCACGAAAGCGGTTTCGCCGGAGGCCCCGATGACTTTACGGGGCTCGCACTCCAGGAAATTGCCTGGAGTGCGGACGCGACGCGACTCGCCCTGAAGAAGGGACTTGCTGCAATTGAGTACAACGAATGGCGAACCGACCCTAAGAGCCTGACGGCGGCCGACCGACGCCGGCTCGCGGGGCGTCTTCTGCAATCCGCAGAAGAACAAGTCGAACACCTGGCTCGGCTCCAACGGCTCTGGTTGGCGCGAAGCGCGATTTCCGAATTCGAATTGACCCGCAAGCGCATTCGTCGGTCGATTGCGGGGCTTCGCACGGGGGCGCGTCGACTGCGCCAGAACTCACCACCTCGCCCCCCAAAAAGACAGAAGCTCGATCTACTCGCCGTCTACGATCAGATTCGTCGCGAGATGGGCATGCGCCCCCGCTAGCTCCCGAATCGAGTTCCCGCACGTATGTCCCGACGGGACTTTCGACGCTCAACCGGTACAGGCTTGATCACGGTGTTCGAAGTCGACAGCGAGCTAGGCAGTACCGGTTGGAGTCGCTTCTAGACAGAGCGTGCCGAGTTCGCGCGATATCGCGTGCGAGTCCATCGTAACTTCCCGATGACGGCTCTCGCCGTACTCGCTGCAGACGATGTCACTGAAGCCGGCCTTTTCGAGCTCGATTCTCATCGTGTCGAAATCGTAGATGAAACGATGGAAATGGTCGTTGAAGACGCTGTTCACCGCATCGGCGGTTGTATGTGTATCTGGCAGTGGCGTCGTGATCGTTTCGACATCGCCATCGAGATACTTCGTACAGTAGAAGTTCAGATCCGGAACCAGGATCCGAGCAACTCCTCCGATAGCCAGCACGCGGTGAAACTCAGAAAATACCTTGCCAATTCGATTTCGATCGATGTGCTCTAGAACGTGTTTTGTAAAGAGCCAAGGGACTGAGCCGTCGCCCAAGGGCAGGTCGCCCTGCAGATCGAGTTCGAGGGAAATGCCTTCACAATGATAGGCGTTGAGATTGATCCATCCCGGAAGTATGCGGCTGCCGCAACCGAAGTGGAGCTTGACTTCCGATTGCGCATAGAGCCGGCGGGCAGTTCTGCGGTGACGGGGATCGAAGCGTTTTCGAAGGCGCAATCCGATCAAGTGAAGCTCGTGGCGTAGCTCTTGAAGAACCGCGAAACGAACTCCCGAATCGTGAATCCACTTCTTGATTCGCCCCTTTCACGAGGATCTCAGCGAGCACATCTTGCGATTCTATCACGCCGCGACCTTTCGACACATCATGACTCGCTTCTCCGGGTCGAGTCCAGTGCGCTCTTCATGCTCTCGCAATCGACGAAGCGATTCACTCAATTCTGATTCGGGAATCGGCTCGAAGCCGAGACTCGAATAGAAGGGAGCGTTCCAAGCCACATGACGGAAGGTCGAGAGCGTGATCCGATCGCTGGATTGCCCGCGCGCCCAATCGATCGCCGCCTGCACGAGCCGACGACCGATTCCCCGTCGACCGAATTCGGGATCGACGTCGAGTTCTTCGAGATGGGCGTGTTCGTCGATCCAGGTCAGATGGGCAAACCCGGTCACCCGACCCGACGCATCACGCGCCACCAGGACCCGACCGTCTCGCTGCGCTTCTTCATAGACCTTGGTCTGCGTCGGATCGACAGCCAGCTCGGCGGAAAGATCTTCAGGTGAAAACAGCGACGCGGCTCGCTCTTCGATCGCGGGCAAGCAAGGAACATCGCTCGCTTCGGCGAAGCCGATGGTAAACGACATCGCGCCCCGACCCTTATCCGCCAACACGCGACGGACGATTCCAGCGAGGTAGATCGAACCGGCGACACAGAGCCGCAGCCCCGTCGCAAGTTCCGTACGGGCCCGGCGCGCCGCAGCCTCCGCGTCCACGACGATTTCTACCGGTATCCCTGGCGAATGCTCGCGAATCCTCTTGGCCAGCAGGCCGACGTCGACGGATCGCGCGGAATCGGCGCTCGTTACCCAGACTCGGCGCGTGTGTGGGAGCAGCGCATCGAGCAGCGCGGCAAGGTTCTTGTCGCTCGAGATCGAGAGGATCAGCTCGACGCCATTGGGCGCGAGTTTTTCGAGCGCGCCTGCGAGTACGCGTGCGGATTGCGCGGTATGTGCTGCATCGATGATGACCTCGGGATCGTTCGCAAGGACTTCGATTCGACCGGGCAATTCACAGCGAGGTAGTGCGCGGCGGGCGGCTGCAGCGAGAGCGTCGTCCGAATGAACTCCGAGAGCCCGCACGCAAGCGATCGCGAGACCGGCGTTCTCGATCGCCGCTTCCCCCGGCATGCGAGTCTCTGTATCGATTTCGAAGTTGCCCTCGGAGGCGCCTATGGTCCGGAACCGAAAGCCGTTCGCTGAAGCGACGTCAGCCCGAGGCTCGATTCGGAAGTGTTCGCCCAGCCCGATCACCTCGGCTCCAACGACAGCGGCCCTCTCTCGAACGACGCGAGCCGCATCAGCCCGCAGCGCTCCGATAACGACCGGTGTACCCACCTTGAGAATCCCCGCCTTCTCGCTTGCGATTTCGATTTCCGTCTCGCCAAGCTTGTCCGTGTGTTCGAGCTCGATGCTCGTCACGCAGGTCACGGCGGCACGGACCGCATTGGTGGAGTCGAGACGCCCGCCCAAACCGACTTCGATCAGCGCACGGTCGACGCCGGCCTCCGCAAAGATCAGCAGTGCGACGGCGGTGGTGGCATCAAAAAAGCTTGGCAGCGTTTCCGGAGGTCCGACTCGCAGGTCTTCGACGATTGGCCGAACCCGCCGGACGGCTTCGATCAAGCGATCGGAAGAAGCCGGGCGCCCATCGAGACGAAATCGCTCGACCCAGCTTTCGAGGTGCGGTGACGTGAACGTGCCGACGTGCTCGCCGAGTTCCAACAGAATCGCCTCGGCAAAGAGGCAGGTCGACCCCTTCCCCTTCGAACCCGCCACATGAATGATGGAGAGGCTCTCTTCGGGGCGACCCAGACGATCGAGAAGAGCCTGGATCGGCCGAAGATCGAGGCGCTCATACGAGAATCCCGTACGCCGTTCGCGATTGATCAAATGCTCGAGGTATCCGGCTGCATCTGCAACCGTCTCCAATGCCCCCAATGTCCGATGATTCGCCATCGACATCGAACTCCTCGAAACCCTGTTAAACACCAATACCCGAAGCAACCAAAGCTACCAGAGCCCACCCCCTGGCGAGCAGAGCGACCGCGAAAAAAGAAAGGCGGCCAATCATGGCCGCCTCTCTCTTTCATCGAACGTCCCGTGCGAGCAAGTCGCGCGGGAACCGAGCCTGCGCGCTACTGAAGCATGTACCTCTGGCGCTCGCGGTAGGCCTTGAGGGCCGGGCTGGTCGATTCGATCGAGGGGTAGAAATACTTCACCGCATGTCCGCATTCCTGACAGACGCGGTAACAGAACTTGAACCCTTCGACTTCACGAACGGATCCAACATTCAGTCGACTATCGTCCGTGCAGCAGCTCGAGGCGCGCGTGGGCGAGACGATTCGACGCGGGTACTGATTCTTTGGCGACTCCGAATCCGAGTACTCAATGATGTTCTTGGTCAGCCGATGTGACCGCTCTTCGGAACTCTTCTTTCGGATATTGCTTCCAATTCTTCTCAACGGTTTTTCCTCACGTCGTTTCGGTCCCCGTCTGATCACCGGGCAGAATGCCTAGTTCTCGGAGCAGGAACGATCGATTTTCGTAGGGCTGCTCACATGGCGGCCCATCCGTCGTCCATAAGCGATGCGCATCATCGTTCTCGCAGAGCTCCAAGAGGAGCGAACTCCGAGTCCCGTAGCGATGCGCATCATGAACACATGTCGATTCAAACGGACTATCCACCTGATCCCCTCCTTCGGGAGTGGTCAGAACGCGTCCGTTCTGTTCACGCGAATCCATACCGTCCGCGTGTGAACAGAAAGAGCCGACATGCTCGCGACAGATCCCAGCCAGACCTTCGAAAAGATCTCGGCCCGGTTCTGTCATCAACTTTTCAACGCGCTCTCGGATGCGCGTCAGTTTCCTCAGTCTCGGTTCCGATCGCACCGTCTCCAGCGGGTGCAGCGAGGAAGCTCCGAGTCTTGCCTCGACTTGTTCATCTACGACGTTGCCGACGATGTGTGGACCCGGTTCGAGCGCAATCGCTCGAGCCTCGCCGCGGTACACCACCAGCCACGCCTCCTTTCCGTCCGCAACCAATAGTTGGAACGGATTGAATGCTCCGGCCTCAAGATCCAAGACCGCGTCAACTGCCTTCGCAGCGCTCTCCGCTTCGAGAGCCATCATCACGACATCACCGCGCGAGCGCTTCGCCCGCGGATCGACGTCGGCGCGCATCCGCAATCCCCCCGAGTCCTGCGAATACTCCGTAGTCTCTTCTGCCTCGGCCGCGGATACCGGCCGAAGATTCGTCAGGCCTACGAAGACTCTTCTTGCACTCAGACCCACCCAGGTACCGCCCGCTTCGAGATCCAGCGGCGAAACGATCGGACCGGTCGCAGAGGATCGAAGCGCGACTCCTTCGGCCGGTCGATCGAAAAATTCGTCTCGATTCGCTGCGACCACCAGGGGTCTGCCCGGTACGCAACGATGAAGGACGATCAACGTGCACACTAGGCCGCCACCTTCCTCGGTCCTCTCCTTGGCGTTTTCCTCGGCACTTTCCCTCAGTGATCGGAAGCGCGCTTCACGCGCTTACTCTGATTACTGTGATTACTGTGATTACTGTGATTACGGTGCTTGTGGCCCAACGACCGCGTTCACCGCATCACTGCTTCGTGCGGCACGAGGCGCTCAGACCAGAATCAGCCGAGGGAATTGTCAGGGATCTCCGAGATACCAAATGCAAAAACCGGACTCGGGACACTCCAATCCCAATTATCCGGAGGCAAGAACGTAGCGTGAACGCTTCTCGGGCGCAAGCAAAACTCCCAATTAAATCGGATACATGCGGACGATTCGACGAGTTTTCCCGAGACTTGCCGCGGGAAGGCCCACCGGGGTCGGGTCACCAGATGTGACCACGCGGACCCACGCGTCCCTTCATTTCGAGAACGCATCCACTTTCTCGAAGCGTCGCATCAGCGTCCCGAGGGCCTCGACCACGACCCTCCCGAAGGCCTCGAGATCAGAGCGGGTCGACCGGGAACGCGTGGGTGCGGAAACAGCTAATTCGTCTTCTCGCGGCGCGATGTCCACCAGGGCCAGGATTCGATTCATGGACCGTTCCTGGAATCCTAGATGGAGACTCCCGGGAGCATCCCAATCCTCGTCGCTCGGAAAGATCGAGTCCTGTCCGAGGCGGGCCGCACTCCTCCAGAAGATCTTGCGAAAGCCCGGGTGAGAGCGTAGATCGCGAACGATCCGCAGATCGCGGTGGCCTGAGAGGTCGAGCACGATAATCGCGCGGATGCGATCGGGTTCGCCCGCAGCTTCGATGGCGATTGCGAGTTCGCGCCCCGCTTCCACGACGAGCCTACGGGCGGCCCGTTGGTCTGTGACGGGCTCCCAGAGCGCCGTGAGGTCTTCTCCTTGCGACGGCGTCGGGATGATCCCGGCTTCCGTGGTGGCACGGGACGGGCGCGTCTCGGCCAACGCAAAGCCCAGCGTGTAGGGCTGACTCGTACTTTCGAAGGCTCGCGCGAGCTCCAACAGAACCCCAGCACCGGTATCGTCGACCCAATCGCCCGATCCGAGAACCGGATAGGCAGCGACCAGGAGAATCACATCGCGGGATCGCCCGCGATTCTCGGCGATCAGATGGGTACAGGCGCCGCCGGCGAGTTCACGCGGCTTCGCGCCGTTGCGTCGAAACTCCCGGGCCAGATACGCTCGCGCGATTCGATCACTTGCACTTCCGGGCAGCCGCGGACCGAGGCCCCTGAGGGCCTGAGAATGGGCCTGGGCGAGCTCTCCCGAAAAGTCCTTTCCAACGCCCACGTAGTCGCGCGGCCGTGGCTGCGGGGGAATCGACAGGCAAGCCAGAAAGGACGCACAGAGCGACACCAGCGCGCATAGGCGAATGAGCCGGCCGCCAGGGAGGGTTTGAGACGCTGCGGCTTTCGTCTTCTTCACGTCTCTTGTATTCCCCTCCGACCCGCCTCGCCCGCAGGCACTAACTCTCGCAGGGATTGCCAGTCATTTACCGGAATTCTGCGCTCCACACGCAGATTGTTTGACACATCCGGTCGTCTCGCGACACTTCCCATACATAGGCCCGCTCCTCGCGGGGCTTTTTGAAAGTCGGAGGCAGAGTCCTACCCTGAGGGCTCTGTCTCCTCCTGCTTTCACGGCCTGGACGCTCTCTGCTGGTTGGAGCGCCCTGCTGTACTCGGTCCCGGCCGGTGCAAATATGGCCTCTTCGACTTCCGATTCACCATCTGCTTCCCCCAAACCCGCAGCAGCGGGAGCGCCGTCGGCGGGCGCTGACGTCGCCTGTATCTGGAGCGCAGCACTCGCCGGAGTGCGTGGCATCCCGATCGAGGTCGAAGTTCGAATCTCCTCGCAACTGCCGCGCGTGGACGTCGTCGGGCTGCCGGAAGCCGCAGTGCGAGAGAGCGTGTCTCGCATTCGGGGTGCCATTGCGGCCGCTGGCCTGGCCTTCCCCGATCGTCGCGTCACGGTCAATCTCGCCCCCGCAGAGCTGCGCAAGAGCGGGGCCGGCCTCGATCTACCCATGGCCGTCGGGGTTCTCGCGGCAGCCGGATTCTTTGAACGGGATCAGCTCCGCGGGCGCGGCTTGATTGGGGAACTCGCCCTCGACGGGCGCTTGCGCGGGACGCGGGGAACCCTGGCTGCGGTCCTGGCCATGCGCGATCGCGGTGCGCACGAAGCGATCGTTCCCTACCCGAGCGCCCATCGGGCCTGCCATGCGCCGGGAATCCGGGTGCTGGTCGCGCGAGACCTCCGTGAAGTCGTCGAACACCTCTGTGGCCGAGAACCTCTCGGAACGTTCGCGGAGG
>CAWLAJ010000028.1:0-23225 GCA_963854795.1 Deltaproteobacteria bacterium UBA4427
CGAGTCGGCTGCATCGTGGTTACGCCGGGGATCAACGGCAACGTGATTCGCCAGTTCTTTAGCGATATGTCTGGAACGATGTTTGGTTTGCTCAATGTGTTTTCGGGCGGCGCAATGGAATCGCTGTCGATCTTTGCATTGGGCATCATGCCCTACATCAGCGCCTCGATCATTTTTCAGCTTCTCACCGTAGTCATTCCGACTCTCGAGCGTCTGAAGAAAGAAGGCAGCGAAGGGCAGAAGCGCATCACGCAATGGACTCGTTATGCGACCATCGGACTCGCGCTCTTCCAGAGTTTCCTGATGGCAATGGCCCTGGAAGGCGGTCAATTCGGTCAGGGCGCTGTCCTCAATCCCGGCTGGGCCTTCCGAATCACGACGATGATCACGCTGACCTCGGGCACGGCTTTCATCATGTGGCTCGGCGAGCAGGTGACCGAGCGCGGGATCGGCAACGGCATTTCTTTGATCATTTTCTCGGGAATCATCGTTGGACTTCCGTCCGGGCTTTCGAACGTGATCGATCTCGTCCGAACTGATCAATTCAGCATCCTCGAGGTTCTCGTTCTCGGAGCGATCGTGATCGGCGCGATCGGATTCGTGGTCTACGTCGAACGGGGCCAGCGAAGAATTCCGATTCAGCATGCGCGCCGCGGAGGTGGAACCGCTGCATCTTCGAATATGAGTTATTTCCCGCTGCGCGTGAATAGCGCGGGCGTCATTCCGCCGATCTTCGCTTCCTCGCTCCTCATGTTTCCCATGACGATTCGTCAGTACAGTGACAACCCGACCATTCAGCGATTCATCGATGATTGGATGAATCCGGGCGACATCATGTACAACGGTGTCTACGTGGCCTTGATCGTGTTCTTCTGCTTTTTCTACACATCGATCGTGATCAACCCGGACGATGTTTCGGAGAACATCAAGCGGTCGGGCGGTTATATTCCTGGCGTACGCCCAGGGCGAAAGACGGCAGAGTACATCGACGCAGTCTTGTCCCGCCTAACGCTCGTTGGAGCGATCTACGTTTCGGCAATTTGTGTTCTGCCCGTCGTGTTGTCCCAGCGAATGGGTGTGCCTTTCTACTTTGGCGGTACTGCGCTGTTGATCGTCGTGAGTGTGGCCCTGGATACAATGGGCCAGATCGAAGCTCATCTCGTTTCGCGGAAATACGAGGGCTTTGGTTCGACAGGTCGTGTGCGCGGGAGACTCGGCCGATGAGTTCCACGCGAATCGTATTGTTGGGACCGCCGGGCGCCGGCAAGGGAACGCAGGCCGCCACGCTGATTGCGACGCTTGGGATTCCTCATATCTCGACGGGCGATATGCTCCGCGCCGCAGTTGCAGCGAGTACGAAGGTGGGCTTGCAGGCGAAAGCAGTGATGGATTCCGGCGAACTCGTGAGCGACGAGATCGTGATCGGGATTGCCGAGGAAAGGCTGTCGGAAGACGACGCGAAGGAGGGTTTCCTTCTCGATGGGTTTCCGCGAACCCTCGCTCAAGCCAACGCACTCGAAGCGTTGTTGAGCCAATTGGATGCCGCTCTCGATTGTTGTCTGGCTCTGACGGTCGACAATGATGCAGTGGTCGAGCGTTTGCTGAAGCGCGCCGAGATCGAAGAACGCGCGGATGACAACGAGGAAACGATTCGCGAGCGAATGCGCGTTTACGACACCGAGACCGCGCCGCTACTGGAGTTCTATCGAAGTCGAAATCTGCTGACCGAAGTTTCCGGACTGGGCACGGTCGAGGAGGTCGAGAAGCGCGTTCAGGAGGCGCTGCATTAGTGGCGAGGGCCGAGATGGGTATCGAAGCCGATCGAAGCGAGAAACACGAGGGAATCGAACTTGAACCAGATAGGAGTTTGAATAGGAGTCGAAGTAGGTGGGCTTTAGCGAACGAATCGCGATCAAGAGCCGCCGCGAGATCGAACAGATGCGGGAAGTCGGGCATCAAACAGCCGAAATCCTGCTGGAGATCCGAGAGCACGCCCAACCCGGCGTGACCACGGGCGAACTGGGCGAGATCGGGGCCAAGGCCTTGAAAAAGAGGGGCTTGAACTCTCCGTTTTTGGGCTATGCTCCCGGGGGGGTAGCGCCCTATCCAGCGGTTCTTTGTGCTTCTGTCAATGATGAGATCGTCCATGGAATTCCGGGACCCCGTGAACTTCGTGAAGGCGACATCATCAGCCTCGATTTCGGGGCGGTCACCGAGGCCATGGCCGGAACGACGACTCGTGCAGCAAGTGGGTGGCACGGTGATACGGCAGTCACGATTCCGGTCGGAGAAATCGATTCCGAAGCGGAGCGTTTGATCAAGGCGACTCGCGATGCTCTCGAAAAGGGCATCGAGGCGATGGTTCCAGGAGATCGGCTGTCGGATATCGGTTTCGCGGTTCAGACCCGCGCAGAAGAGGAAGGATTCGGAGTCGTTCGTCAATTCGTTGGCCACGGCATTGGACGTGAGATGCATGAGCCGCCGCAGGTGCCGAATTACGGACGACCCGGGCGAGGCCCCAGGCTCCGAGCGGGCATGGTTTTTGCGATTGAACCGATGGTGAACATCGGAAGTGAAAAGGTTCGAGTGCTAGACGACGAATGGACGGCGGTGACGGCAGACGGAACGCTTTCCGCACATTTCGAGCACACGGTGCTCATTACAGATCATGGGCCCGAGGTCCTGACCCGCATTGCCGGGTCGCACTAATAGAGTTAGAGAGACGAAGATGAAAGTTCGAGCATCGGTCCGAAAGATGTGTGAGAAGTGCCGAATCATTCGTCGGCGAGGAATCGTTCGGGTGATCTGTGAGAACCCGAAGCACAAGCAACGACAAGGCTAGTCGGCCGCTCGTACTAGGTAACAGAGAGAGTTCGACTAAGAACCGATTGAGAGTAGGCCTTGCGTAGAATCAAGGCCGGGGACGAACGGAGGAAGCTATATGGCGCGAATCGCAGGCGTTGATTTGCCGCGGAACAAGCGCATCGAGATTTCACTGACCTATATCTATGGTGTGGGTAGAGTGAAGGCTCTCGAAATCTGCTCGAAAGCGTCTGTCGATGCTGGCGCGCGGACGGAGCACCTTTCTGAGTCAGAGGTCATCAAGATTCGTGAGGTCATCGAGCGCGACTACAAGGTCGAGGGTGATCTCCGGCGTGAAGTGAATCAGAACATCAAGATGTTGATGGACATCGGATGCTATCGGGGGCTACGCCACCGACGAGGCCTCCCGGTGAGAGGACAGCGAACCCATACGAACGCGCGAACGCGGAAGGGCCCTGCGAAGACGATCGCGGGCAAGAAGCTAGCGCCCAAGAAGTGATGCGATAAATCCATATGGCAGCCAAAAAGACGAAGAAGAAGGTCAAGAAGAATATCCAATCGGGTATTGCTCATATCCAATCGACCTTCAATAACACGGTCATCACCATCACCGACGTTGGCGGAAACGCGATCGCCTGGTCGAGTTGCGGTCAGCAAGGATTCAAGGGGTCGAAGAAATCGACACCCTTTGCAGCGCAGATCGCCGCTGAAGAATGTGCGAAGAAGGCGCAGGAGCATGGCGTTCGGACTCTCGGCGTATACGTGAAGGGTCCCGGCGGAGGGCGCGAGTCCGCTCTTCGGGCTCTCCAGGCTGCCGGGATGAAGATCACGATGATCCGCGATGTCACCCCGATTCCACACAATGGCTGTCGCCCACCCAAACGGCGACGAGTCTAACTTTTACGCCTAGCAAGAGAACAGAGAGTAAGCATCATGGCAAGATATACCGGTTCCGTTTGTCGACTCTGCCGTCGAGAAGGCACGAAGCTCTTCTTGAAGGGCGACCGCTGTTTCACGGAGAAATGCGCCATCGAGCGCCGCGCCTATCCACCAGGTCAACATGGCCAGGGTCGCGTCCGATTCTCCGATTACGGTGTTCAGCTGCGCGAGAAGCAGAAGGTGAAGCGGATGTACGGATTGCTCGAGAAGCAATTTCGGAGCACATTCGATCGCGCGTCCCGCATGAGCGGTCGAGCGGGTGAAAACCTGTTGATGCTGCTCGAACGACGATTGGACAACGTCGTTTTCAGACTTGGCTATGTGACGTCTCGCGCCGAGGCGCGCCAGCTCGTCAAGCACGGCCACTTCACGATCAATGGCAAGAAGGCTCATACGCCTAGCATTCTGGTCAATCCAGGATGGACGATTGGTGTCGTCGATCGCTCGAAGAAAATCGCCAGAATCAGTGGTGCGCTCGAAACCATGGAGGGACGCGCCGTTCCACAATGGCTCGAGATTGAAAAGGATGAAATGAAGGGCACGATCAAGGCCCTGCCACAGCGCGAAGACATCACGCTGCCGATCGACGAACAGCTGATCGTCGAATTGTATTCACGCTAGAGGGCTGACAAAGCCAGACCGTCGCAGGATGAAGCGCCGGTCGGAGGCATGATTCAGCCCAGATTCGATTCATGAACATTCGCTCGAAATGGGAGCCCATTTCGAGCGAACCCGGCAATGCCGATACAGACGCAAGGGAGTTCCGATGCAAGACGAAGTGATCGCACGAAACTGGCGCGAGCTGATTCGACCACGACGACTCGAGGTCGAAGAAGACACACTCACCTCGACCTACGGACGATTCCACTGTGAGCCGCTCGAGCGCGGATTTGGGACGACGCTCGGCAATGCGCTTCGCCGCGTATTGCTCTCGTCGCTTCAGGGAGCCGCCATTACGAACATTCGAATCGACGGCGTTCTGCACGAGTTTTCAACGATTCCCGGTGTGATGGAAGACGTAGCGACCGTCGTCCTGAATCTGAAGGACGTTAGGGTTCGAATGAACAGCGAGGGGCCCAAGACGATTCGAGTCAAGAAGTCTGGCCAGGGCATCATTGTCGCGGGCGATCTGATTTCGGCTGATCAAACCGTCGAAATCATGAACCCGGAGCACAAGATCTGCACGCTCGGACCAGATTCCAGTTTTGAGATGGAAGTCACCGTAGGCCTTGGTAAGGGCTATGTCCTTGCGGATCAGAACAAGAGCGATGAGATGCCGATCGGAACCATTCCGATCGATTCAGTCTTCTCTCCGATTCGACGAGTCAACTACACGGTGACGCCGGCTCGTGTTGGTCGCGCAACCGACTTTGACCGACTGAACATGGAACTCTGGACAGATGGGGCAATTGCGCCGGTGGATGCGGTCGCCTTCGCTGCCAAGATCCTCAAGGAGCAGCTCTCGATTTTCATCAACTTCGAAGAATTCACAGAAGCACCCGCTCTTCACATCGACGAGCCCGAGCCGCTCAATCCGAATCTCTTCAAGTCGGTCGACGAACTGGAGCTGTCCGTTCGTTCCGCCAACTGTCTCCAGAACGCCAATATCCGCTTCATCGGCGAACTCGTGCTGAAGACGGAAGCCGAGATGCTCAAGACGAAGAACTTTGGTCGAAAGTCCCTCAACGAGATCAAGGAGACGCTTTCGAGTCTCGGTCTCAGCCTTGGGATGACGATCGACAATCTGCCCGCCCGCAAAGATCTCGAGCGGATGCGGGAGCAGCGCGAGGCCTGAGATGAATCATCGAAAATCCGGCAGAAAACTGGGGCGTTCCGTTTCGCACCGCAAGGCGCTGTTTCGCAACATGGTGACATCACTGCTCGAGCACGAGCAGATTCGCACCACGGATGCCAAGGCCAAGGAGCTTCGCGGCATCGCCGAGCGAATGATTACGCTCGGCAAACGCGGAACCCTTCATGCCCGGCGCCAGGCTCTCGAGACGATTCGGAGCAAGGACGTAACCTCCAAGCTCTTTAGTGAACTCGCGGACCGCTACCGCGAACGGCCGGGCGGCTACACCCGTGTGGTCAAGCTGGGTCAGCGTCCCGGAGACGCCGCACCGATGTCCATCATCGAGCTCGTCGATCGAGAGGACCAGGGGGCAAGCGCCTGAGCGGCGATCAATCCGACCAGAACCTGTCGAAACGATCCGCCGTGGCGAGCTTGTTGCTGGGTGCGGCGGTCGTCGTTGTGGCGAGCGTTTTGATTCATCGAAGCGATGTCGGGGCGCCCCCGGTCATTCGTGGCGCGCCGGCTCCGGAGTTTGATCTCGCTCGTCTTCGAATGAGCGACGCAGACGCGAGTTCGAGCGTCAATCTCTCCGCGCAGCGGGGGCGAGTCGTTCTCGTCAATTTCTGGGCGACCTGGTGCGAACCCTGCGAACGCGAAATGCCAGCGATGGAGCGGCTCTATTCAACGCTCGCAGGTGAGGAGTTCGAACTCATCGCGGTCGCCATCGACGACAAGGAGGCGGAGGTTCGGACCTTTCAGGAGCGCTACCAACTCTCCTTTCCGATCGTGTTGGACCCGGATCAGTCCGTCTACGCCGAGTATCAGACGATGGGCGTGCCCGAGTCGCTGCTCGTCGACCGCAACGGTCTGATCATCGAGCGATACGTCGGTCCGCGCGAATGGGACGCGACGGAATACATCGAGCGGATTCGCGAGCTGATCGATGGCCAGCGACGCGTTCCCGCCGAGAATGCGTTCTAGGGTCTTCGAAGGAGCTCCTGTCGCGTTGTTCTGCATTGTCGGTGCGGCGGCCGGTGGCGATGTCGATAGTCTGGTGAAACGGGCCCGCCGGGACCGAGTTCGGTACTCTCCCGCCGCCATTGCGGAAATCTGCGAATCACACACGACTGGGATAGGGGCGTGAAGCACCCATTCGCATCATGGGGGGAGTGGGTGAGGGCGTTTGGTCTTGGTACAGCTGCGATCGTAATCCTCGGGCTATCCGCCTTGCTCGATGACGAGAGCGGGGTCGGTGTCTGGCTCGAGCTCAGTGGCGATTTGTCTCGCTCCGAGTCACGGATCGACGCACTCGAAGATCGCAACGAAGCGATGCGGCGCGAGATCGCGATGCTCGAGGCAGAACCGTCGGCCATCGATCGGGCGATTCGTGAGGAACTCGACCTCGCCCTCCCAGGCGAGATCATCGTTCGTTTCAAGAACTCGGGTGCCCGCCGGGCCTCGAGTGACGCGGACGACGACGAGGGATTCTCGCTGCGCAGGATGGACGTATTCGGGCTTTTGGATCGGGAGACGAGGTGAAGGAAAAGCTGCGGGAAAAGGTCGAACTCGCGTTGCGCGAGTTGCTCGACGCTGCCGGTGATTCCGCTGCGCTACCGGATTTCGCGATCGACGTGCCGCGCCAGAAGGACCACGGAGACTTTTCGTGCAATGCGGCCATGCTGCTTGCCAAGCGATTGCGGAAGAAGCCGCGCGAGATCGCCGAAGACCTGAAACAGCGACTGGGCGATGGAGGAGGGCTGATCGGCTCGCTCGAGATTGCGGGTCCAGGCTTCCTGAACATCCAGCTTGTGAGTTCGAGTTGGCACGATCTGCTTCATGACGTCATCGCGGCCGGCGCTAGATATGGACGGCAGGGGCACCCTCCCGAGCCCTCTGGCGCGGACGAAGAGAAGTCGGCGAAACGAAAGGTGCAGGTCGAATTCGTTTCGGCGAACCCGACCGGTCCGCTCTCGACAGGCCACGGTCGGCAAGCCATTTTGGGCGACTGTATCGCGCGTCTGCTGGAAGCGACGGGCTGGGACGTCACACGCGAGTACTATTTCAACGATGGCGGTCGGCAGATGCGGCTGCTTGGCGAATCGGTCAAGGCCCGTTACCTCGAGCGTCTAGGACTCGCAGCCTCGCCGACCAAAGAGAGCCTCGCCGATCCCGAGAAGAATTGGAAAGACGAGATCGACGGGTTGCCGGTCGCCTTTCCCAAAGACGGCTATCAGGGCGACTACATCAAAGACATCGCAGGCGGTCTGCTGGAAAGCGAGGGCGACTCGCTCGTCGATGAACCCGGCGACGGTCGGTTCCGGGAAGAGGCTCAACGCGTCATTTTCGAGGATATTTCCGGGACGCTGACCCGAATCGGGATCGACTTCGATGTTTTCTTCAATGAACGCAGCCTCTATGACGAAGGGAAGCTAGAAGAGGCAATCGACGATTTACGAAGTGCCGGACTGATCTATGACTTCGAAGGGGCCGTATGGTTCAAGGCGACCGATCGAGGGCTCGAGCGAGATCGAGTTGTCGTCAGGAGCAACGGTGAGCCGACCTATCTCATGCCGGATATCGCCTATCACAGGGACAAGTGGCGCCGCGGATTCGATCTCGTGATCGACGTGCAAGGCGCGGATCACATCGAGCAGTTTCCATACGTCCGGGCAGCCACTGCGGCCCTCGGCGTTCCCTCGGAGCAGATCGAACTCGTCATGCATCAATTCGTCACGATTACGAGCGATGGCGAGCGCGTCAAACAGTCGACCCGAAAGGCGACCTTCGTCACGATCGATGAGCTCGTCGATGACGTGGGGCGCGACGTATTTCGCTTCTTCATGATCGAGCGAAAGCCCGATGGGCATCTCGATTTCGATCTCGATCTCGCAAAAGACAAGAATTGGCGAAAGAACCCGGCGTTCTACATTCAGTACGCGCACGCTCGAACATTCGGCATCGAGCGAAAAGCGGAGGAAGCGGGCGTGGTCATGCCGGAGGCACATGCCTTCGATTCGACTCGACTGGCGCTCGATGAGGAGATTGCTCTCGTTCGCAAACTCGCAACTTTCCCGGATGTCGTTCGCCGTGCCGCAGAGAGTCGGGAACCGCATCACGTCGCCTACTATCTGCGGGAGGTTGCCGGTCTCTGGAATCCGTATCTTCAGGACGGCGATCGCCATCGAGTTCTCTCTGACGACGCGGAATTGTCGGCGGCCCGCCTGGGCCTGGCGCTTGCCGTGCGAGGGGTATTGGCGAGCGGGCTCGCGCTCTTGGGCCTCGATGCTCCGGAGAGAATGTAGTGTCGACCGCAGTGGGACGTGGCCTTAGGCCAGGTGGAGTCATCCGCGCGCTCGGTCGGTTGCTCTTGCTGGTCGCCTTCGGCTTTGGCGCGGGATTGTTGGTCGGGATTCTGGCTGAGGAGCCGGAACTACTCGCAGGTCACTTGCGCGGCGAAGGCGAAGCGGTCGATCTGGCATCGATCGAAAGAACTTCTGATGGGTCCAGTCGCGGTACGGCCTCGGACGAACGTTCTCGAATCATGGAATCAGGACCGCAAGAAGACTCGGCACGGTCGCTTCCTCGGGTCTCGGCAGCTTCGGTGATGCGTGCGACGGTGACTCGTCAGGAACCCGGGCGGAGCCGGTCGGCTCGCGAAGGCGCGATCAGTTCCGAGCGCTCCTGGGCGATTCAAGTCGGTGCTTTTTCGGAGGAGAGCGCGGCACGTCGATTGGCCGATTCGCTCTATGCGAAGGGTTACTCGGCTGAGCTCTTGGCGGCGGCCGATCAATCGAGTCGTTGGCGAGTGCGCGTTCAGCCGATTACCGGCGAGAGCGGAGCGAGAGAAATTGCGGCGAAGTTGAAGAGCATCGAACGATTGCCGACCTGGGTGCTTCCCATGGATGGTCCTTGACCCGCATGAGTCATGCACTCGACACGAATCATGACCCGAATCCTCTGAGGATCGGGGTGCTCGGGGCGGGCGGACAGCTCGGGCTCTGTCTCCTTCGCAGCATCGAGGAGGCCGACGACCTCGAGCTCGCGTTCGCTGCGACGCGGGACGAGATCGACCTCGGCGATTTCGAACAAATTGGTCCCTATCTGGATTCGCATGCGGCAGCGCGGCCCGATCTCGTCATCAATGCGGCGGCCTATACCAAGGTCGACGCTTGCGAGGCCGAGAAGGAGCTGGCCTATCGCATGAACGCAATGGCTCCTGGCGAATGGGCTCGTCAGCTCATGGAGCGGAATATCGAGTTCATTCACGTGTCGACGGACTACGTCTTTCCAGGAGATTGCTCACAGCCGTACCGCGAAGACGATGAAACCGATCCCAAGACGGTTTACGGCTCGAGCAAGCGCGCGGGAGAAGTGGCAGTCCTGGCAACGAACCCGAACGCGCTGATCGTACGGACGAGCTGGGTATTCGGGCCGGGCCGAAATTTTGTGATCGCAATCCTTGACCAGGCGGCTCGTCGACGTACGGGGGAACTCGAGGGGCCGCTCAAGGTCGTCGACGATCAGCATGGCACGCCGACGTCGGCTCTGGACCTCGCGCGCGCTCTGTTGGAACTCGGTCGGATGCAGCACTCCTCTTCCGGTTTCGCCGGCGGTCTCCTGCATCTCTGCAACTCTGGAGAGACGACGTGGTTCCATTTCGCGAGAGAGATTCTCGATTTCGCCGGCTACCGTGATCTGGTGATCACGCCGGTGCCGACCTCCGAGTTCAAGACTGCGGCCGCGCGACCAGCGTATTCGTTGCTTTGTTGCGAGAGGGCGGCCGCCGCCGGGATCGTGTTGCAGGATTGGCACGATGCCTTGAGCGACTATCTGGGCGGACCCGACGTGTCGGCGTCGCTCCTTGCGAATGACTCGTTCGACACCGAGCAAAGCGATGGAGCGAACTCCGGACGGCCCCCGCGGTCGGAGCGATCGGGATGACTGTGGATCCAAATCGAATTCGCAATTTCTGCATCATCGCCCATATCGACCACGGTAAGAGCACGCTTGCCGATCGATTGCTCGAGGCGACGAATGCGCTCTCTGAACGGGACAGGAAGGATCAATTCCTCGACAACATGGATCTCGAGCGAGAACGCGGGATCACGATCAAAGCACAGACGGCGCGAATGAATTATGTCGCCGCTGATGGCGAGAGCTACATCCTGAATCTGATCGACACGCCCGGACATGTCGACTTTTCGTACGAAGTTTCACGCGCTCTGGCCGCTTGCGAGGGTGCGCTCTTGATCGTCGATGCGGCGCAGGGGATCGAGGCCCAGACGTTGGCCAACGCCTATCTCGCCATCGACGCCGATCTCGAGTTGATTCCCATTGTCAACAAGATCGATCTGCCCTCCGCGGACCCCGACCGCGTTGCACAGGAGATCGAAGATATCGTTGGTCTCGACGCGGCAGATGTCCTGCCCGTTTCAGCAAAAACAGGGGTCGGCGTCGAGGAAATCCTGCAGGCCATCGTCGAGCGAGTGCCGCCGCCCTCCGGAGACGCTTCGAAACCGGCCCAGGCCCTCGTATTCGATGCTTGGTTCGATCCCTATGTCGGGGCGGTGATGGTCGTGCGGGTCGTGAACGGCGAGCTCCACACTCGGGAGCGGATCAAGCTCATGATTTCGGGCGTCGAACGGGAAATCACCCGACTCGATGTGATCGATCCCAAACCGCGGACCGTGTCGTCGCTCTCGGCGGGCGAAGTCGGAATGGTGATCGCCGGGATCAAGACGCTCGGGGAAGTGCGGATCGGGGATACGATCACCACGGCCTCGAAGGGCGCCAGCGAACCGCTCGTGGGCTTTCAAGAGGTGAAAGCCATGGTCTTTACCGGCTTGTATCCGGTCGAGTCGGAAGACTACGAAGACCTCAAAGTGGCTCTCGAGAAACTCGAGTTGAACGATTCCTCGATCAGCTACGAACCCGAAACCAGTACGGCCCTTGGCTTCGGTTTTCGCTGTGGCTTTCTCGGCTTTCTGCATGCGGAGATCGTTCAGGAACGGCTCGAACGGGAATACGATCTGAATTTGATTACCACCGCACCGACCGTGCGTTATCGAGTGATTCCCCGCGACGGCGAGCCCTTCGAGATCGAAAGCCCCGCGGCGCTGCCGGAGTCGGTTGACATCAGGGAAATTCAGGAACCGGTCGTACTCGCGACGATCCACGTTCCCTCGGATCATCTCGGGGCGGTTCTCGGACTCTGTCAGGATCGTCGCGGTGTGCAGAAGGACATGGGCGTCCACGGCAATCGCGTGCAGGTTCGATATGAGTTGCCATTGAACGAGATCGTGACCGATTTTCATGATCGCTTGAAGAGCGTCACGCGAGGATACGGGTCCTTCGACTATGAATTGATCGGTTTTCAACCGGCTGATCTCGTGAAGCTCGATGTGCTCGTGAATGGCGATGCCGTCGACGCGCTCTCGCTGATCGTTCACAAGGACAAGTCCTACAACCGGGGCTCGGAACTGACCAAGAAGCTCAAGGAATTCATCCCCCGACAGCAATTTCCGATCGCGATTCAGGCGGCGGTGGGGAGTCGGATCATCGCTCGGACAACCGTGCGCGCAGTTCGCAAAAATGTGCTTGCGAAGTGTTATGGAGGCGACATTACGCGAAAGCGGAAGTTGCTCGAGAAGCAGAAGGCGGGAAAGAAGCGCATGAAGATGGTGGGTTCGGTCGAGATTCCGCAGGAAGCATTCCTTGCTGCCCTGCGCTTGGGAGACGAATGATCATGTCCAAGTCGTCTCCACCGTCGGTAGAAGAACCGACGTCCGAGAGCGTCCAGGAAGTGACGACTTTCGGTGCGATCATCGACCAGGTCGTTACGCTCGTGATCGCGGTCACGATTGCCTTGGCGATTCGTCAATTCGTGGTCGAACCCTTTCGGATTCCCTCTGGCTCGATGTTTCCGACTCTCTTGATCGGCGACCATCTATTCGTGAATAAATTGGCCTACGGATCGAAAATTCCCTTCACGGATCTGCGGCTGCCGTCCTTTGGTGAACCAAAACGAGGTGACGTCGTGGTGTTCGAGGTTGCTCGTCCGCGCAATCCGATGGGTGGGCGAGACATCAAGCCCGTCGATCTGGCACCCGAAAATGCACCGACGGAGGATTTCGTCAAACGCCTCGTCGGTCTGCCCGGCGATCGCATTTCGTGGCGTGGGGGTGAGGTCTATATCAACGACGTTCCGCTCGAGGTCACAATCACCGACGAGAAGTTCGTCGACGATTCTGGACATGCCTTCGACCTGCGTTGGGAAGAACTCGGCGAATGTCGCCACGCGATTCTCGACGATCAGCGTCCGCGGCGTACGCGGGAAACCCGTCTTGATCGCGGGACCTGGGTCGTTGAACCCGGTCGCTATTTCATGATGGGCGACAATCGCGACAATTCGAACGACAGCCGGGGTTGGGGGACCGTTCGCCTCGAAGAGCTGAAGGGCCCTGCCTTCATCCTCTATTGGTCCTGGGATGTGAACGGAAACATGCTCTCGTTTTTCAACCCCGTGAACTGGTTCAACGCGGAAAAGCGCTGGGATCGCGTTTTTCAGCGCGTCCGCTGCGAATCGACGAATTCGCCCTGACGGCTGGGCGCCGAAGCTCGCGACCCCGGGGCAGGCGAGCCGGATAGACGCCGGCACAAGGGTCTGAGCGGGCTCCCAGCCTCCCGTGCCTGACCGGGCCCTCCAAGAGGATTGCCAGAGACGCGTTTCGAGGTATTCTCCCGCGCGAAACTTTTCGCCCTTTAAACCCGTCCAGCGAGTCGGGGAAGGGTAGAGGCTCTGTCTTGTCGCAGTTCGATTCACCCCCCGGTTCGCCGTCGGATGCGGAAACGACCGCCCCGGCGCCCATTCTCGCGGATTCTGCGAGCAATTCCCGAATTTCGACTACCCATTCTCATTCTGAATCCGACCGCGGCGCCTCGAGTGAGGGCGATTTCGAGTCGACGGTCGTCGATCGAACGGCCCTCGATGATCGCGGAATTCGACGCGCTCTCATGCGGATCGCCCACGAAATCGTCGAGCGAACAGAGGATGCCGAGAGGCTCTACCTGGTTGCGATCCCAAACGGCGGCGTCCCCCTCGGTCGAATCCTGGTCGAGAATATCGAGAGCCTGACCGACCTTCGGCCGCCGCTGGGAATACTCGACACGACGCTGTATCGAGACGATCTCTCGATTCTCGGCAGTCGTCCGCGATTGCGACGAACCGAGATGCCATCCTCCGTGGATGATCGGGTCGTGATCCTCGTCGAAGACGTCGTCAGTACCGGGCGCACCATTCGTGCCGCCATGGATGCCCTGATGGACTTCGGGCGTCCGTCTCATGTCCGCGTCGTCGCGCTCATCGATCGCGGTCATCGAGAGCTGCCGATCAAGATCGATTTCGTGGGAAAGAACATTCCGACTCGTCCCAACGAAAAAGTGATCTTTCGCGCCGAGCCGATCGATGAGAAAACGACGGCCGGAAAATCGGCGGTGGGCGTTTTGCAAGTGATCGTTCGCGGAGGCAGGTACTCATGATTGGTCGAGACATCCTCGGCATCGAAGATCTATCGCGCTCCGATATCGAGCTGATCCTCGAGACCGCAGAGCAGATGCAGGAAATTGGAACGCGCGAGGTCAAGAAGGTCCCGACCTTGCGCGGTCGAACGTTGATCAATCTCTTCTTCGAACCTTCGACCCGAACCCAGACCAGCTTCGAGATCGCTGGAAAGAGACTCGCCGCCGATGTCGTCAACTTCTCGGTTTCGGGATCGAGTGTTTCGAAACGGGAAACCCTACTCGATACGGCGAAGACGCTCGACGCGATGGATCCCGATCTCGTGATCGTTCGCCACCGGGTCGCCGGTGTGCCCCATCGAATGGCCGAAGTTCTCCATGCGCCCGTCATCAATGCGGGAGATGGTGCGCACGAACATCCCTCGCAAGCCCTGCTCGACATGCTGACGGTGATGGAACAGAAGGGGCGCATCGAAGGCCTGACGGTGACGATCGTCGGCGACATTGCCCATAGTCGAGTGGCACGCTCGAATATCTACGGCTTCTCGAAGATGGGTGCCGAGGTTCGCGTAGCGGGGCCGCCGACGATGCTCCCCGCCGATATCGAATCCCTCGGAGTGAAGGCCTATACGAATCTTCGCGAGGCCATCGATGGCGCCGATGTCGTCATGGCTCTTCGGATCCAGATGGAGAGGCTCGAAGGGGCCTGCTTTCCCAGTGTTCGCGAATACGCCTCCACTTTCGGCCTGGACCGCGCCAAACTTCGCTTCGCCAAGGAAGATGCGATCGTGATGCATCCTGGCCCGGTCAACCGTGGAGTCGAGCTCGCCCACGAATTGGCAGATCATCGACCGAGCGTCATTCTCGACCAGGTTCGAAACGGCGTCGCTCTACGAATGGCACTCCTCTATCTCGTCGCCGGTCGTCGAAAGCCCGATCGCTCCTCGACTGGGGAAGCGCAAACGCAGTCCCACGACCGAACGCAGGAAAACGCGGGCGGGGGAGGGGACTAGGCGATGGCTCGCTTGCTGATTCGCAATGGCCGGATTCTCGATCCGAGCCAGGACCTCGACGCAGACCTCGATTGTCTCATCGAAGACGGCCGCATTGTGGGCGTGGACGCGGAGATTTCGCAGGAAGGTGCAGAGGTTCTCGACGCGGAAGGCGCCTGGATTGCACCCGGCTTCATCGACGTTCATTCCCATCTTCGTGAGCCGGGGCAGGAGTACAAGGAAGATCTTGCCAGCGGTGGCATGGCCGCGGTCGCCGGCGGCTTTACGCAATTGGCCTGCATGGCCAACACCAATCCCGCGAACGACGATCCCTCGGTCACGAAGTACATTCTCGATCGCGCAGAAAAAGACTCTCCCGCCAAGATCCGTCCGATTGCGGCCGCGACCCGCGGCCTCAAGGGGCATGTCATGACGGAGATGATGGCCCTGCGAGACGCGGGAGCCGTGGCCTTCAGTGACGATGGCGCCACGATCATGGATGCATCGGTCATGCGTCGGGTCCTCGAGTATTCGACCCTGGCGGCTGCCCCCGTGATCGTCCACGCGGAGGATTGCCATCTTCGCGCGGGTGGCGTCGTGAACGAGGGACCCGTTGCCACGCGTCTCGGACTGCCGGGCAATCCGGCGGCCGCCGAGGAGTTGATGGTGGCGCGCGACATCCGCCTGGCCGAATTGACCGGCGCTCATCTGCATATCGCCCATGTCTCCGTGGCTGGATCGATCGATCTGATTCGCCGCGCGCGAGAAGAGGGTGTTCGGGTTACCGCCGAGGTGACGCCGCACCATCTGACCCTCACCGACGAAGCGACGATGACCTTCGATACGAACACTCGCGTGGCCCCGCCGCTTCGGAGTGCTCGAGATCTGGAAGCCCTGCGTCAGGCCCTGGCCGAAGGGGTGATCGACGTGATGGCGACCGATCATGCACCGCACGCGACCTATGAGAAGGAGGTCGAGTTCACCGAAGCACCGCCCGGGATGCTGGGACTCGAAACCGCACTCTCCGTCACCCTCGACCTGGTTCGCGATGGGACGCTTTCGCCGCTCGAATTCGTTCGCCGGTGGTCGACCAATCCGGCGCGACTCTTCGGCTTCGAAGGCGGCACGCTCCGCCCGGGCAGTCCTGCCGATCTCGTGCTGATCAATCCCGATCGAGAATGGACCTACGATGCCGCACAGGGTTTCTCGAAGAGTCGCAATTCTCCGTGGTCGGGCGAGCGCATGACCGGTCGTGCGGCGGCGACGATCGTAGACGGCCGACTCGTCTATCACCATGAACGCGGAGTTTTGATTCGATGAGCGGCATGTCTGAAGATCTCTTGGGCCGGCCGATGAAGCCAGCCACGCTGGCCCTCGCGGATGGCACGATCTATCGCGGTCGGGCGTTCGGGGCCGAGACCCTTCGATCGGGCGAGGTGGTTTTCAATACCAGCATCACCGGGTATCAGGAGATTGTCAGCGATCCCTCGTACGCCGGCCAGATCGTCGCCATGACCTACACCCAGATCGGAAATGTGGGAGTCAATTCGGCGGACGACGAATCGCGCAAGCCCTTTCTCTCCGGTTTTGTCGTTAAGGAACTCTTCGACACCCCGAGCAACTATCGATCTGAGGGAACGCTCAATGACAAGCTCCGGGACGCCGGAGTTCCTGGGATTTCGGGACTCGATACCCGCGCGCTCGTTCGGCACATTCGCGACCACGGTGCGCAGGTCGGGGTTCTGTCAACGGATCCTGAATCACAAGACGAAGCCGACCTGGTCGCGCGGGCGCGGAGCGCGCCCGGTCTCGACGGTCATGATTGGGTGGCCAAGGTGACCTGCGACGCGGCCTACGAGGTGACCGAAGGTGCCTGGCCGGGGATCCGCGGCCAGTTGCCGCGCGCGCCTCGTCCGGACCGCAAGCTTCGGGTCGTCGCCTACGATTTCGGGATCAAGCGCAATATCCTCCGATTGCTGATCGAGCAGGGATTCGAGGTCACCGTCGTGCCTGCGACGACCTCGGCCAGCGAAACGCTCGCCCTCGAACCCGACGGGATCTTCCTCTCCAATGGACCGGGCGACCCCTCCGCCGTCGAAGGCGTGCAAGCGATCGTTCGCGAACTCGTCCAGGAAAAGCCGGTCTTCGGGATCTGTCTCGGTCATCAGATTCTGGGTCTCGCCCTCGGCGGAACGACCCACAAGCTGAAATTCGGTCATCACGGTGGCAATCAGCCCGGCAAGGATCTCGCGACGGGCAAGGTCGCGATCTGCGCCGAGAATCATGGATATGCCGTCGACGCGGAAAGTCTGCGCGAGGCCGGGGAGCCGGTCCGCATCACCCACGTCAATCTCAATGACGACACCGTCGAGGGGTTGGCGCATGAGAAGCGGCCGCTCTTTTCGGTTCAATATCATCCCGAGGCCTCGCCGGGTCCCCACGATGCATCGTATTTCTTTGCGCGCTTTCGTGAGATGGTCGAGCGCACCGCGAATGGAGAAGCCGTGACCGGCGCACAGATCAGTCAAGGCGGTGATCGGCCCCCCGGAGCAGACGCACTCGCCGGCCCCAGCAACCCCGATTCAAGCCGGCAGTCGGAGTAGTCGGTGCCGCGCAGAGACGACATTCATACGATTCTTGTGATCGGTTCTGGGCCGATCGTGATTGGTCAAGCTTGCGAGTTCGATTACTCGGGAACCCAGGCATGCAAGGCGCTTCGCGAAGAGGGCTATCGGGTCGTGCTGGTCAATTCCAATCCGGCGACGATCATGACCGATCCGGAGACCGCCGATCGCACCTATATTGAGCCGATGACGGTGGAATCCGTCGAGCAGATCATCGCGGCCGAGCGACCCGACGCGCTCTTGCCGACGATCGGCGGACAGACGGCGCTCAACCTGGCCATCGATCTGGCGAAGGCGGGCGTGCTCGATCGATATGAGGTGGCGCTGATCGGTGCGAATCTGGAAGCGATCAACAAGGCGGAAGATCGCGAGCTCTTTCGGGCCGCCATGAATCGAATCGGGCTGCGCATGCCGGCTTCTGGAATTGCCACGAGCGTGGCCGAAGCGCGCGAGATCCTGAAGCGCACCAAGATTCCGGCGATCCTCCGGCCGAGTTTTACGATGGGCGGCTCGGGCGGTGGTGTCTGCGAAAACGAACTCGACTTCGACAGGATGGTTCAATGGGCGCTCGATCAATCGCCGACCAATCAAATTCTGGTGGAACAGAGCGTCGTCGGCTGGAAGGAGTTCGAGCTCGAAGTCATGCGCGACCGGGCGGATAACGTCGTCGTGATCTGCTCGATCGAGAATTTCGACGCGATGGGCGTGCATACCGGGGACTCGATTACGGTCGCCCCGGCGCAGACTTTGACGGACCGCGAATACCAGGAAATGCGCGACGCCGCGGTCGCCATCATGCGCGAGATCGGTGTCGATACCGGCGGTTCGAACGTTCAATTTGGTGTCGATCCGAAGGACGGTACGCTGATCGTGATCGAGATGAATCCTCGCGTTTCGAGGTCTTCGGCCCTGGCGTCGAAAGCGACTGGCTTTCCGATCGCGAAGATCGCGGCAAAGCTTGCGGTCGGTTACACGCTCGATGAAATTCCGAATGACATCACACGCGAGACGCCGGCCAGCTTCGAACCCACCATCGACTATGTCGTCACCAAGATTCCGCGCTTTACCTTCGAGAAATTTCCATCGGCAGATTCCACGCTGACGACTCAAATGAAATCCGTTGGCGAGGTGATGGCCATCGGGCGGACCTTCAAGGAAAGTTTCCAGAAGGCGATTCGTTCGCTCGAGATCGGACATTCTGGACTCGAACCGCCTTCCCTGCCTGAAGGCGAAGCGGGGGAGACCGCACTCTGGGCACAGATCGACACTCCGCGTCCCGGGCGACCCTGGGCCGTCGTCGAGGCCTTTCGGCGCGGTGCGACGGTCAAAGAACTCTTCGATCGGACGAAGATCGATCCGTGGTTTCTGGAGAATCTTCGAGAGATCGCGATCGCCGAGAAGCGACTCGCTGAGGCTTCGACCGAGCAGCGGGCGCTCTGGCTCCGACCGGCAAAAGCCATGGGCTTCTCGGATGCGCGCATCGCGGCCCTCTGGGAGACGACCGAGGCCGAGGTTCGCAAACAGCGATGGGCCGCCGGTATTCGCCCGGTCTACAAGCGCGTCGATACCTGCGGAGCCGAGTTCGAGGCCCACACGCCCTATCTCTATTCGACCTACGAGGACGAGGATGAAGCGCTTCCGACCGACCGACGCAAGATCGTCATCCTTGGCGGCGGTCCGAATCGCATCGGACAGGGCATCGAATTCGATTATTGCTGTGTCCACGCCGTCATGGCGCTTCGAGAGGCCGGCTTCGAAACGATCATGGTGAACTGTAACCCCGAGACGGTCTCGACGGACTATGACACCAGCGATCGACTCTTCTTCGAGCCCCTGACCTTCGAAGATGTGCTGGAAATCATCGAACGCGAAAAGCCCGAAGGGGTCATCGTCCAATTCGGTGGCCAGACGCCGCTCAAGTTGGCGGTCGCCCTCGAGCAGGCGGGTGCTCCCATCATTGGCACTTCCCCGGACGCCATCGATCGGGCCGAAGATCGCGAACGCTTCGAAGCGGTTCTCGAAAAGCTCCGCCTCGAACGGCCGGCCGGAGACGTTGCCCGAAGCGCGGACGAAGCCGAGAAGATTGCGAGCCGAATCGGCTATCCACTCCTGATTCGTCCTTCCTACGTGTTAGGCGGTCGCGCCATGCAGATCGTCCAGAACGTCGACGGCCTGCGCGAGTACATGCGCTTCGCGGTACGCGCTTCTGCCGCCCACCCGGTTCTGGTCGATCGCTTTCTGGCGGACGCGATCGAGGTCGACGTGGATGCGATCAGCGACGGTGAACGCGTCGTGATCGGCGGGATCATGGAGCATATCGAGGAGGCGGGCGTTCACTCGGGAGACTCGGCTTGTTCGCTGCCTCCCTATTCCCTGAACGCCGATCGGATCCAGGAGATTCTGGCGGCGACGCGGAAACTCGCTCTCGAGCTCAATGTTCTCGGCCTGATGAACGTGCAATTCGCCGTCAAGGACGAGCAGATCTATGTCATCGAGGTCAATCCGCGAGCATCGAGAACGGTCCCCTTCGTCTCGAAGGCGATCGGTGTGCCACTGGCCAAACTGGCGGCCCTCGTGATGACGGGGCGGAGCCTCGAATCGCTCGGTTTCACGGAGGAGATCGTGCCCGAGCACTATTCGGTGAAGGAGGCCGTCTTCCCCTTCGTGAAATTTGCCGGTGTCGATGTGCTCCTCGGGCCGGAGATGAAGAGTACGGGCGAGGTCATGGGAATCGATTCCGACTTCGGCCGCGCGTTTGCCAAAGCACAGATTCAGGCCGGCAACAGCCTGCCGACGAGTGGAGCCGTTCTCGTTTCCGTTCGCGCGGAGGAACACGAACGCGTGCGGGCGCCCATCAAGATCTTGGCGGATCTGGGTTTTTCCATCATCGCGACGTCGGGGACGGCCAGAATGCTCCGGGAGATGGGTATCGAGTCCGAGGTCGTCAACAAAGTCCATGAGGGTTCGCCGCATACCGCGGATCGAATCGAGGCCGGCGACGTCGCGCTCGTGATCAATACCGTTGGACCCGATCCGCAGGCCGTCGAGGATTCGCGATCGCTTCGACTCGCCACGCTCTTGCGAGGTGTCCCCTACTGCACGACGCTTTCCGCGGCGCGAGCCTCCGCCGACGCGATTTCCGCTCTGCACGCAAATCGCATTGGCGTGCGTTCGCTGCAGCAGATTCATGAGTCCGCCGCGCAGCGTGCAGGCGTGGTCTGAGAGGAAGGCCTGATGGGAGGCCGCGGGGATTGATGGACGAGTCCTTGCAAGCGGAAGTGAAAGCGCTTTACAGGGCGATCGACGCGATCGGACGTCTCGAGCAATCCGCGCAAGAAGAATTCGAACGCCTTTCCCCCGCCGAGGATGATGTCTCGAAGGGGCTGGCTCGGATGGCGGCGCGGACGCTACCGACGGAATTGCAGAAGCGCTTCGAGAAGATCCAGAAGAAGCTGGATGCTCGAAAAGCGACTTCGCCTCGGCGAGATCTGGGTCGGGAACTCATCGAGCTGATCGAGCCACTGCGTCGAGCCGACTGGGCCGATGAGCTGATGTCCCGATCGCTCGCGGCCTTGCCGGGCGTGGGGCCCAAACGGGCTGACGGCTTCGCGCGAAGAGGCCTGGAGCGAATCAGCGATCTCCTTTTCTGGCTACCGACTCGCTATGAGGATCGTCGAAGGGTCGTCGGCGTGGACGATCTCGTCGTGGGTCGATCGGCCACCTTTCTGGCGGAAGTCAAGGTTGTCGATTGGGTGCCGACGCGACGAGGGGGTCGTTTCGGGAAGATCTTCCAAGCCGTGGTCGGAGACGATGAAGCCGTCGTGACCTTGAAATGGTTTCGCGGTGGTGAAATGCTCGGGAGCCAGGTCGTGAAGGGGCGCTGGCTTCTGGTCAGCGGCGAGGTCCGCCGCTATCGCTTCTCGAAAGAGCTGATCCATCCCGAGATCGAAGTCGTTCCCGCGCCCGCATCCGGTGGAGAGTCGCCTGCGGTCGCGGAAGTCCACGCGGCCCGCGGCGGTCTCGGTCGTGTGGTCCCGGTCTACGCGACACCGGAGGGGATGAACCCGCGAACGCTTCGCCGCTTGATCGGACAATCCGTCGATGCGTATGCGGATCTCACGGTGGGCCATCTTCCCGAGCCGCTCGTCCGGGAGCGCGATCTACCCTCGGTGCCAGCGTCTCTGCGTGCACTGCATCGGCCCGAGCGCGACATCGACGTCGACCGATACGAAGCTTTTGCATCTCCTGCTCACGAGCGGCTCGTCCTCGAAGAGCTTTATCTCCTCGAACTCGGTCTGGCGATGCGACGTGCCCAGGGTGCCCGACGACCCGGGGTACCCATCGACTCGGCACGCCGGGAGTCGCGTACGGCTGCACTAGCGCTGCCTTACAAGCTGACGGGGGCGCAGCGCCGGGTGGTCGGCGAAATTCTTGCTGATCTGGCACGAGCCCATCCAATGAATCGACTCGTACAAGGCGACGTGGGGAGCGGAAAGACGGTGGTTGCGATTCTCGCGGCCGTCGCGGTCGCGGCCTGCCGGGGTCAGACAGCTTTGATGGCACCCACCGAATTGCTCGCCGAACAGCATTTCCGGACGCTCACAAAGCTGGCCGAAGACGCTGGCGACGGGTTGAGGCTGCGAATCGGATTATTGACTGCCTCACTCCCCCGAGCGGAGATCAAGGCCGTCCGGGGACGGCTGGCGATGGGGGAACTCGATCTGGTGGTCGGAACCCATGCGCTGGTGCAGGGAGAGGTGGTATTTCGGGATCTCGTCCTCGGGGTCGTCGATGAACAACATCGCTTCGGCGTCATGCAGCGGGCGGCTTTGGGAGCGGCGCGGCCGGATGGCCGATTTCCTCATCGTCTGGTCATGACGGCGACGCCGATTCCGCGGAGCCTGGCCATGACGCTCTACGGGGAACTCGATCTCTCGATCATCGACGAACTGCCCCCCGGCCGAAAGCCGATCGACACCATTCTCCTGCGCGCCGGTGAGGGACAGCGCGTCATGGAGCTGATTCGCGAAACCCTCGAGCGCCGCGAACAGGTCTACGTCGTCTACCCGCTCGTCGAAGAAAGCGAAAAACTCGACCTGCGCTCGGTCCTCGACTCGGCGGAGCGGATCGCAAGAGCTTTTCCCGGTCACCGGGTGGACCTGGTTCATGGTCGACTGGACGCAGCCGACCGTCAGGCCGCCATGGAACGGTTCAGCTCGGCCGAGACCTCCATCCTCGTCGCCACCACCGTGATCGAGGTCGGCGTCGACGTACCCGGTGCGACCCTGATGGTGATCGAGCATGCCGAGCGATTTGGATTGGCTCAGCTTCATCAATTGCGCGGGCGGGTCGGGCGCGGCGGGGAGCAGGGGCGATGCGTGTTGGTCGCTCGCGGGAGCAGCGAAAAGAGTGAGGCGCGACTCCGGGCGATGACCCAGACGAGAGATGGGTTCAAGATTGCGGATGCGGATCTCGAAATCCGTGGGCCCGGCGATTTCCTGGGCACGAGGCAGTCCGGTCATCTACCCGAACTCCGGA
>CAWLAJ010000029.1:0-23192 GCA_963854795.1 Deltaproteobacteria bacterium UBA4427
CGTTGGGACGATGAGGAGAGCGGATGACGGGTCGGAGATCCGGCGGGAGCGGTTCGGAGTCTGTAAGCTGAGCCGACCCGGCGCAGTGGCATCACCGAGCCAGCACGGGACGATCGAGTCTGGGGTCTCACGCCTGGCGGTCGGGTAAGAAAACAGCCTCACGAACTCACAAATTTCCGGGGGAATCAGAATGGGGAAGAGTCGGAACCGTGAATTGGATCATCGACAATCTCGTCCGCGACGGGGTTGGCTCGCAGCAATCTCGATGGCACTCGTGCTGGCGCTCGCGAGTCCGGCCGCGGCCGATGAATACGATTCCGAGAACGCGGGACATCCGCTTCGCTTGATCGCCTACGTTCTTCATCCCGTCGGAGTGATGTTCGAATACGTGCTGCTGCGCCCCGCCCATTGGCTGGTGAGTCACGAGCCGATGAAGACCCTGTTCGGCCACGAAGATTGAGCTGAATGGGGAGGGCCGCCAGCCTCCTGGCTGTACTCTGGATCGCGATTTGGCTTCCGGGACCCGCCGGTGCGGGAGCCCCGGACCTGGGATGGTTCGACGGCGACCTCGGACAAATTCTCCACGTCCGCGGCATGACCTTCGTGGCCAGTGAAGCGTCGTCCAACGAAATTCTCTTGCGCGCAGAGTCGGCTCGCATCTACCCCGATCGACAAGTTGCGAGCCTCGAGACCGTTTACGTCGAAGTGGCGCCTGGAGGCGATCGTCTTGGCTTCGAGATGCGCTGCGACACCGGCCAGCTGAACCTGTCGACGCAGGATTTCGTGGCCGAGGGCCACGTCGTGGGCACGATTGAAGGCGGTCGACAGTTCGAAGCGCTCTGGGTGGCCTATGATGAAGCGCTGGGTGTTCTCTACACGGACGAACCAGTCCTGATCATCGATCAGGACGGACGCTATCGGGGTGGTGGCTTCCGTTATTTCGTCAATGAGCAGCGCTTCCGTCTGCAGGGCGGCGCGAGTGTCGTACGGGTACCATGAGCCGACTCCATCCAGTCGATGATCCATTTGGTTTCGATCGCGCAGAGAGCCGGGAGACGTTTCCGCTAAAAGCCGGGAAGCGAACCTTCGCCACCCTCGCGGCGACGTTGATGGGCTCGCTTTGTTTCGCGGCGGATCTCGCAGCGGCTCCAGCTCTTCGTGTTGCCATCGCGCCGTTTGCTGGCGAGGCGGGGGCCTTGGCGATCTCGAAGCAGTTGGCGGAGCAGATATCCCGGCGCGATGTCGAGCGCTTGATTGCGCCGGGCGAATTCGTAGCCGACAACACTTTCGAACCCCGAGCCGCGGATGTACGTCGCTGGGCATATAATTCTGCGGTCGATGCGGTTGTGGTCGGTCGGGTCTACACGGTTGGAAATGCCAAGAGGCGAACCCGAATCGTCGAGACGGTTGTCCGCTCGGGACATTCCGGTGCCGAACTCTCACGCCATGAGGTCGCCTCTGCGCGCGGTGCCAGCATCCATGAATCGCTCGACACTCTCGCAGCCTCGATTCTCTCTGGACTGGGGTATGTCGAAGTCCCGAGCGAGGCTGGGACTGAAGAAAACACAGAAGGCGGCAATGTCGATGTGTCGAAGTCTTCCCAGCCGGGCCAGTCGGGACAGAGTCTCGATGCAGAGCGATCGAAGCATGGATTTCGCAGCGATGCGCCGATCGAGATCAAGGCCGAAGAGGCGGAGATCATCAATCGGGATGGAGGTCGCAGGCTGATCTTCCAGCGAAACGTCCATGTTCAACAGGCGAACATATCGCTTCGCAGCGACCGCCTCGAAGCGCTCTACCGGAAGGGTGAGTCCGAACCTCGCGAACTGCGCGCAGAAGGCCGAGTGGCCATCGACCAAGGCCATCGCCGGGCGAAATGCGATCGGGCGATCTATCGACGAGAGGGCAATCGGCTGACGTGTAGTGGGCACGCTGAACTGATTCAGGGCTGTGACATCGTGCGCGGCGAGTCGATTGAATTCGATCTGGCCGGCGATCAGGCCCGAGTCACAGGCGCCGCCTCGATCGTCATTCAGCCCGAGAGCGAGGCGAATGCGGGGTGTTCGACGGATCGGGGGCAGCCGTGAGCGGCGCAGACCTCTCAGCGACGGGTCTGGTCAAGCGCTACGGCGACAAGATGGCCGTCGACGGGATCGACCTGGAGGTTCGTGGTTCAGAGGTGGTCGGGCTTCTCGGTCCCAACGGTGCTGGAAAGACCACGACCTTCAATATGGTTGCCGGAAGCATACGACCGACCGAGGGTAGGGTCTTTCTCGACGGCGAAGACATCACTGAACTCCCCATGTATCGCCGGGCTCGGATGGGGATCACCTATCTGCCGCAAGAAGCGTCGATCTTTCGAAAGCTCACGGTGGCGGACAATATCGGTGCGATTCTAGAAACGGTCGAAAGCAATCGTGTCCGCCGCAAGGAGAGGCTTGCCGAACTATTGGCAGAACTCGGCCTGACCGCCAAGGCGAATCACAAGGGCGCGGACCTCTCGGGTGGCGAGCGTCGGCGCGTCGAAATCACGCGCGCCCTGGTGCTCGATCCGAAATTCATGCTTCTCGACGAACCCTTCGCCGGAGTCGATCCAATCGCCGTGATCGACATTCAAAAGATCATCGAGCAGCTTCGCGGTCGAGGTATTGGTGTCATCATTACGGATCACAATGTGCGGGAGACCTTGTCGATCTGTGACCGCGCCTACATCATCAAAGACGGTGCGATCCTGCGACACGGCACCCCGGCGGAGATCACCGAGGACCCCGAGGTTCGCGAGGTCTATCTCGGGAAGAATTTCACTCTGACCTGAGCGTTCGAGCGCAGTAGACTAAACCCCCGGGGCCATCGCCGCGCACGTGTTGCGGTTTCGGATGATTGGCCCAGGCGTTCTTCGCTCCGAGATGAGGCATTCTATGTCTCAAGAAATCTCTACGAGAGGACGCGAAGTAGTACCGGAAGACGCGAATCAGGATGATCCGATGTCGCGCTGAACACGAAGGATTTCATGGCGCTCGAGCTGAAACAACAACTTCGACTTACGCAGCAACTGGTCATGACTCCCCAGTTGCAGCAAGCGATCAAGTTGCTTCAGTTGAATCGAATGGAACTCGTCAATCTCGTTCAGCAGGAGCTTCAAGAGAATCCGGTTCTCGAAGAATCCGACGTCGAGGAAGAGACCCAAGCCGAGCGCGATGACGCGACCCCGGAAGAATACGAGAACGTCGCCGAGTCTTCGTCGGATGCCGAGGCGGAACGCGCGAGCGATGCTTCGGCCGAGGGCGGTGTCGACCGCGAAGATCAGCTGATGGATGGGTCCACGGGTCCGGACGAGTTCCGCGTCGATGTGGAGTCGGGTTCCCCGCCCGGCGACGGCGAAGAGAAAGCCCCGAGTGATGCCGAGAAGATCGCCGATGTCGAATGGGAGTCGTACCTCGACAGCAATCCGATGACGGGGCTCGAGTCTCGCGGTTTGTCGGACGACGATCGCCCCTCTCTCGAGGCGACCTATACCAGGCGCCCCAGCCTCGCCGAACATCTCGAATGGCAGCTGCAGGTGACGGATCTGGCTCCGCGGGGAATGGAGATCGCACGCTGGATCATCGGCAACATCGATGACCGCGGATTTCTTCGTTCGACCATCGAGGATCTCGCCCGGCAGGCGAACGCAGAAGAAGAAGAGGTCGAAATCGTTCTGAAGGCCATCCATGCGCTCGATCCGATCGGCGTCGCGGCGCGCGATCTGCGCGAGTGTCTGCTCATCCAGCTCAAGGCGAAGAGAATTTCCGATCCCCTGGTCTTTGGAATCCTGGACGAACATCTCGACCTGCTCCAGAAACGGGATTTTCGAGCGCTGACTCGCTTGACCGGTGCCACGCTCCGCGAAGTCGCGGATGCCGCCGAGGTCGTGGGCAGCCTGGAGCCGAGACCGGGTCGCGGGTTCGGTGGCGACGATCCGGTCTACATCACGCCCGACATCTACGTCTACAAGGTGGGTGACGATTTCCACGTCATGCTGAACGACGACGGACTTCCGAAACTCAAGATCAATTCGATGTATCGCGAAGTCTTGTCGGGCGGCGGTGCGCAGGATCTCGAAAAGGAAACCAAGAACTACGTCCACGACAAAGTTCGCTCGGCGATGTGGCTGATCAAATCCATTCACCAGCGTCAGCGCACGATCTACAAGGTCATGCAGAGCATCATTCGATTTCAACTCGACTTCTTCGACCAGGGCGTCTCGCACCTGAAGCCCCTGAACCTTCGCGACGTCGCCGACGACATCGAGATGCACGAGTCGACGGTCAGCCGCGTGACGACGAACAAATATGTCCATACGCCACAGGGCATCTTCGAGCTGAAATACTTCTTCAATTCGAGTATTGGTCGCTTCGACGGCGAGGCGATGGCGAGCGAGAGCGTGAAGGAGAAGATTCGCAAGATCATCGTGAGCGAGGATCCCATGCGCCCGATGTCCGATCAGCGAATCGCCGAGATGCTCAAATCCGCCAACATCGACATCGCCCGTCGTACCGTGACGAAATACCGAGAAGCGATGAACATCCTGTCCTCGACCAAGCGGCGTCAGATCGTCTGACTCCCGACTCGGCTCGCCGCTGTTTGGGACCCACCGCGCCGCCCGAGACCCCGCTGGGCCGGCGGCCTGAGGCCGATCACGTCGAGGGATAGCGCGAGGCAGGGGTGCTGAGATAGAGTGCGCGCGCACCGCGGAGCCTTGATGAAGATCACCGATATTCTCGTGCGCGAGGCCTCGATCCTCGACCTCAAATCAACGGCCAAGGACGACCTTCTGGCCGAAATGGCGGCCGCCCTCGCGGCTGCCGAACCGGCCCTCGAAGCGGAATCGCTACTCGGCGTCCTGCGCGAGCGCGAGGCGCTCCAGAGCACGGGCATCGGCGAAGGCGTTGCGATTCCCCATGGGAAGGTCGACGGGCTCGACAGGCTCGTCGCCGCCTTTGCGCGGAGCACGACAGGGGTCGACTTCGACTCGATCGATGGCCAGCCGACTCAACTGCTCTTTTTGCTGGTCGTGCCGGAACAATCCGGCGGACAACACCTGAAGGCGCTGGCCCGGATCTCGCGTTTCTTCCGCGACGCGAGTTTTCGCGAAAAGCTTCTTGGCGCTACGGATCTCGAAGAGATCTTTCGAGCGATTAAAGAGGAAGACGCGAAGTTCTAGCAGGCGACGCGCGGAGAGGCTTCGTGGACTCAACCGATCGCCCAGAGCGCAGCCCGGAAGGCGCCGGGGAATCCAGCCAGGCGTCGATTCGATCGGACCATCAAATTCATGGCTCACTGGTCGAAGTGTTGGGCATCGGCGTGCTCATTCTTGGCCCGAGCGGCGTCGGCAAGAGTGAATGCGTCGTCGAACTCGTACGTCGTGGCGAGCGCCTCGTTGCCGACGACGTCGTTCGCCTCCGTGTCGACGACGATGGCAGTCGATTGATTGGTTGGTCGCCCGAGCACATTCGGCATTACATCGAAGTCCGTGGGCTCGGCTTGATGAGTGTCTCCGATCTATTCGGGCCCGAGGCGACCCTCGACGAATGCGCTGTGGGTTTCATGGTCCGACTGGAAGACTGGGATAAGGGCGGTGATTTCGAGCGCATCGGTCTAGAGCGGCTTTGCGAGACGCTGCTCGGCGTGGAGCTGCCGAAAGTCGTTCTGCCGGTTCACGCCGCGAGTAATCTCGCGACACTCGTCGAGTTGGCGGTTCGCGATTGGCATCTACGTCAACGCGGCGTCAACGCGGCTCGACGCCTCGACGAGCGACTGCGGACGCGAGGTGGCATCCTCGGAAGAAGAGACTTCTTGGACGGAGAGGGCAGTTGACCGACTCGACCGACAGAAACGACAGAACCAACGGGCCTGACGGGACCGAGGGCGGGACACAGCGAATCGTTTTCGTGAGCGGATTGTCGGGTTCAGGCAAGACGACCGCGATGGCCGCTCTCGAAGATCTTTCCTTCTATTGTGTGGACAACCTTCCCGTACAGCTCGTTGCCCAGTTCCTGGCTCTCTGTACCAAGGCATCGACGCCGATTCAGAACATTGCGCTCGCGCTCGACGCTCGCGAGAAGAACTTCCTGGAGAGCTTTCCCGAGGTCGTGGCCGACCTGCGGAGCCAGGGAACGAGAGTCGACGTGATTTTTCTGGACTGCGGAGACGAGGTGCTCGAACAGCGATATCGGGAGACTCGCCGCGTGCATCCACTTTCGCCGGAAGGATCGGTGCGAGATGGCATCGACCGGGAAAGAACCTTGCTCGACGACGTCGTGACGCTGGCCGATCTGCAGATCGACACGACGCTGCTCAATGTTCATCAGTTGAAGGAGACGATCGTGCGCCAGGTTTCTGGCATGAGTCGCCAAACCGTCATCAATCTGGTGTCATTCGGCTTTCGACATGGGACGCCCGGCGCGCTCGAACTTCTCTTCGATGTTCGATTTCTGCCGAATCCCTATTTTGAAGAGAGCCTGCGTGCGGGGAACGGTCGGGATCGGGACGTGGCGGACTATGTCATGAAGAGCGAGCGAGGCGCAGAGTTTTTCGAGCGTCTCGATCATTTCATTCAATACCTGCTTCCCTTCTATGATGAAGAGGGGAAAGCCTATGTGACGATCGGCGTCGGCTGCACGGGTGGCCGACATCGGTCCGTCGCCATTGCCGAGGCGATCGGTGCGCGATTGCGGGAGAAGGAGCGCGAAGTGAGCGTGACCCATCGAGATATGGAGAGGCCGCTTTGAAAGTCGGCGTATTGATCGTGACTCATTATCGCCTGGGCGAGGAATTTCTTCAGGCTCTGCGTTTGATTCTTCCAGAAGCGCCGAGCTTCGAGGCCGTGTCGGTCGAACCGACGATGGCGGTCGAAGATATGCGCGGGAAGATCGCGGCCGGCCTGAAGTCCGCAGACGCAGGCGATGGGGTTCTGATCCTGACGGACATGTTTGGTGGGACGCCTTCGAATATGAGCCTGTCGTTTCACGACGAGCATCAGGTCGAAGTCGTGACGGGAATGAATCTGCCCATGCTCATCAAGCTGGCGACGATGCGCGATGAGAAGCCACTTGATGAGCTGGCCGGCTTCATCAAGGCCTACGGACAGCGCAATATTTCCGTCGCCAGCGAGCTGATCCCGGAAGACGATTCATGAGCGAGGGGCTCGTCGTCGAGCGGGAATTCACCGTGAGATCCGAGCTGGGTCTGCACGCGCGCCCGGCAGGCCGGCTGGCCTCGTTGGCCGGACGCTTCGATTCGGAGATCAGTCTGGGTCGTGGCGATGAGTGGGTGAGCGGCTCGAGCGTTCTTTCGATTCTCTGTCTGGCGGCCACCCAGGGCACGGCGCTGCGGGTCCGGGCCATCGGCGTGGATGCAGAACGCGCCGTGGCCGAGCTGGGCGTACTGATCGAATCGAGCGAGGAAGAACTCTCGATCTGACGGCCCTCTGCATTGATCCCGGGGGATCGCTCGTCTACCCTGCGGCCCTCACGAAATCAGGCTGGGAACACAGCTGGATACGAGGCCTCAAGCCAGGAGAGCACGATGGGATCGCGTTTGATGTTTACGTCGGAGTCCGTGTCCATGGGACACCCCGACAAGATGTGCGACCAGATTTCCGACGCGATTCTCGATGCCATGCTGGCTCAAGATCCGGGTTCGCGGGTCGCTTGTGAGACGGCCACGACGACCGGACTCGTCCTGGTCTGTGGCGAGGTCACGACGTCTGCGCAGGTCGAGATCCCAACCATCGTTCGCGGCGTCGTTCACGACATTGGATATACGAGTTCCGAGATGGGCTTCGACGCCGCGACCTGCGCCATTCAGGTCGCACTCGGGAAACAGAGCCCAGACATTTCTCAAGGCGTGAGTGAGGGCGAGGGTCTTCACAAGGAACAGGGCGCCGGTGATCAAGGCATGATGTTTGGTTTCGCCTGTGATGAAACCCCCGAACTCATGCCGGCTCCGATTCGACATGCCCACCGCCTGATGGAATCGCTTCGCGGCCAACTCGAGAGTGGTGAGATCGACTACCTTCGCCCCGATGCCAAGAGTCAGGTCACCATCGAATACGATGATGACGATCGTCCGAAGCGAATCGACACCGTCGTTCTCTCGACCCAGCACTCTCCCGAGGTCGGGCACGAACAGCTTCAGAAGGACATCAAGGAACGCGTCATCCTCGAGACGCTGCCGAGCGAATTGATCGACAACGACACGATCTTCCATGTCAATCCGACCGGCCGTTTCGTCATCGGTGGACCGATGGGCGATGCCGGACTGACGGGGCGCAAGATCATCGTCGATACCTACGGTGGAATGGGGCGTCACGGCGGGGGAGCGTTTTCCGGCAAGGACCCATCGAAGGTCGATCGCAGCGCGGCCTATGCTGCGCGCTATGTGGCCAAGAACCTCGTGGCCGCGGGTGTCGCGCGTCGCGCCGAGGTTCAGCTCGCCTACGCGATCGGCGTCGCCGAACCCGTGTCGATCCGGGTCGACACCTTTGGTACCAGCACGCTCGATCGAAATCGTCTCGAGCAGATCGTGCGCAAGCATTTCGACCTGACCCCCCGCGGCATCGATGAAGCCCTGGATCTGCGCCGGCCGATCTATCGGGCGACCTCGTATCACGGACATTTTGGGCGCGAGAACGCAGGCCTGCCGTGGGAACGCACGGACAAGGCTGAGGCGATCCGCGCGGGTCTGTGAATCGCCATCTTCGATTGACGAGGACCGTGACGTGTCGAAGTGTTGACGCGTTGATGTGTTCCAGCAGGGTGCGGCATGGGGGTAGACTTGTGGATTCGACCGCGTAAATCGGTCTCGCTCTGTGTCGTGGCGACGCTTTTCGCGCTGCTGGCCTGCACGGCGGCGACGGCGCGTGTCGAGCCGAAGGTTCGGGTTCTTCTCTACAGCGGATCCGATCCGATTCAAGTCGGCCTCGTCGCGCAAGCGGGCGAAATCAAGCTCGACCCATCGGGTGACCTCGTCGTTGCCGGACGAAGGCAGGCGAAGCGCTGGGCACCGACCGGGAATGGACCGTGGCGCGTTGGATCACGAATCGTGCGTGGCGAGATCGTCGTCCAGGTTCGCGGACAGCGAATCGAAGTGCTCAATCGTGTCGGCCTCGAAGACTACGTGGCCTCCACGGTGGGCGGCGAGATGTCCTCGGGTTGGCCCAGAGAGGCTCTGCGGGCCCAGGCGGTCGCGGCTCGCACCTATGTTCTCCACGAGGCCAACCGACATCGGAATCAGGCCTGGGACGTTCTCGCGACCGCGCTGAGCCAGGTCTATCGCGGCCTGGAGGCCGAGACTTCCGAGACCCGAAGCGCAGCTCGGGCCACGGCCGGGCAGGTCCTGACCTACGAGGGAGACCCGATTCTCGCTGTATTTCATTCCACGGCAGGCGGACGGACGGCCACTGCCGGCGAAGTCTGGGGCCAGGATCTTCCCTATCTACGGGTGGTCGAGGTCGAGGATGAGGACGACGCGCCCCACACCTACTGGCGCACGGTCTTCGATCGCAGTGCCCTGGCAAAGATCTTCGAAGCGGCCGGGGTCGGCGTCGGCGAATTGCAGCACGTGAGCGTCGAGGGTCGAACGTCGAGCGGTCGCGTCGAATCGCTCGGGGTCGCGGGGGCGACGGGCGCCCACAGTCTTCGCGGCCCACAATTGCGCTTGCTACTGAGAGGCCTCTCCTTGCGCAGTACGCTCTTCGAAGTTCTCGAATCCTCAGACGAATTCATCTTCGTCGGATCGGGGCATGGGCATGGCGTCGGGATGAGCCAATGGGGAGCGCGGGCGATGGCGAGGCAGGGCGCGTCGTACAAGCGTATCCTCGCGCGCTTCTATCCAGGTAGCCGGCTGGAAAAACGATCGTCGCGTCGAGTCGCGTTGCGAGATCTTCGCCGTGGACAGAACTGAGGGAGAAAAGAAATGAACTCGGGTGGCGTGGATATAGCCTTTTTCGTGATGATGGGCTTGATCTTCATGATCTTCTACATGCTGGTGATTCGACCGCAGCAGAAGCAGCAGCGCGAACGGGAAGCCTTCCTGAAGACCGCCGCCAAGGGCGACGAGGTCGTGACACAGGGTGGTATCCACGGAAAGGTCAGCGCGGTCGACGACGATGTCCTCGAGATCGAGGTCGCGCGCGTTCGCGGTGAAAAAGTGAAGCTCAGGGTCAGCCTGAGTCGCGTCGATCAGCTGACCAAGCCAGGCCAGTCCGGCCAAGGCAAGCAAGAAGGCAAGGGAGGCGAATCGTGAGCGGGCAGGTACGGTGGAAGGCGCTGAGCGTTGCAGCGTTGCTCGTGGTCTTTGGATTTCTCACGGCTGCCAACTTCGTCGCCAAGGAGCAGCGTGTCGAAAGCGAATTCTGGCCCGACAATGGCCTGCGTCTCGGACTCGATCTTCGCGGCGGAATTCATTGGGTCATCGGCGTGGAATTGGGCAACGCGATCACGCGCGAGCTCGAATTCGTTCGCCAGACGATCAGAGAGCAGCTCAATGATGACGGGATCCAACTGGCTGGCTCGGTCGTCGAGGATCTCGAACTTCGGTTGACGCTGGCGGACCTCGGTGACCGGAAGAAGGCCATCGCGTATGCGGACGATTCGGGTGTGCTCGATTCGTCGCGCGGGTCGAGTCTCGAACTCCGATACCGTTTGACCGACGACTGGACCGAGGATGTTCGTGAGAGAACGATGTCCCAGGTTCTCGAAGTGCTGCGCCGTCGGATCGATGATCCCCAGCGAGGGATTCCCGACTCGGTCGTCACGCGCCAGGGGACTGATCGAGTGTTGGTTCAGATTCCCGGCGAACAGATCGACCGCGATCGCGCCCGAACGCTGCTGAAGAGCACGGGCTTTCTCGAGTTCAAGATCGTGATCGATTCCGATTCGACGCGGGAGCAGCTGATGGCTCGACACCCCGGCGGTGTCGGTCCAGACGAGATCATCGTCTTGCAGACCGACCAGGAATCCGGTGCGACCCTCGGTGCCTACCTGGTCCCCCGCGTGGCGGACATTACGGGCGACTATCTCGACGACGCGCGCTTGCAATTCGATCAGCAGCAGCGCCCGATCGTCGAGTTTCGTTTCAATCCGGCCGGAGGCGAGATCTTCGGCAAGCTGACCGAGACGAACAAGAACAAGCTTCTGTCCATCATTCTCGACAACAACGTCTACAGCGCTCCCACGATCCGCGGACGGATTACGACCCGTGGTCAGATCGAAGGACAGTTCACCGCGGATGAGGCGGCGGATCTGGCCGTCATTCTGCGCGCGGGTTCTCTCTCGGTGCCGGTGGTGATCGAAGAGGAGCGAACGGTGGGCCCCGGTCTCGGTCAGGATTCCATCGAGAGCGGTGCGCTCGCTTGCGCAATCGGTTTGATCATCGTGTTGGCATTTACCATGGGCTACTACCGGATGTCCGGTGGTTTCGCGAGCGTGGCACTGCTGGCCAATCTCGTCTTGCTGATCGGATTGATGTCGCTCTTCGAGGCCACCTTGACGCTGCCGGGCATCGCTGGGCTCGTCTTGACCGTCGGCATGGCTGTCGATGCGAACGTGATCATCTTCGAGCGAATCCGAGAGGAACTCCGTTCCGGCCGCGCCGTACGAGCCGCGATCGCGGCCGGCTTCAGCAAGGCGACATGGACCGTCCTCGACGCCAACATCACGACCTTGATTACGGCGATCATCCTCTTTCAATACGGAACCGGTCCGATCAAGGGCTTCGCCGTCACGCTCTCGATTGGCATCGTGACGAGTGTGTTCGCGGCGCTCGTCGTGACGCGACTGCTCTATCAGCTCTATCCCGGCACGCGAAGCGTGTCCACGCTTTCCATTTAGGAGAATCGACGTGCCCTTCGAAATCGTACCTTCTGGCACGAACATCAATTTTCTTGGTCGACGACATGTCTGTCTGGTGATCTCGCTCCTGTTGATCGCATCGGGGGTCGCCGCCGTGTTCGCACGTGGGGGGGTGCCGCTCGGCATCGACTTCATCGGTGGAACCGAGATCCAGGTGCTCTTCGACGACGACGTATCGACCGATGAAGCGGCGATTCGGGAAGTCGTTCGTTCAGCCGGGTTTGCGGACGCTACCGTCGTTCGCTTCGGTGAAGAGGGCGTGAACGAGTATCTGGTCCGCTTCAAGGCCGATCCGCAGGTCGAGCCGTCCGAGGAATCGAATGGGAATTTGCCCGTCGTCGTCGACGGTCTCGCATCGAATACTCGAATCATGGCGCTCGAGAAGGTCATCCGGGGATCGATCGGCGGCTTCACCGAACAGCGCGTCGAGTTCGTGGGCCCGCGTGTCGGTGCCGAACTTCGATCGGATGGCGCGAATGCCTTGTTGTTTTCGGCTCTCGCGATCCTGGCTTACGTGACCTTTCGCTTCAACGCCCGTTTCGCGCCCGGTGCCGTCGTAGCCGTCATTCACGATCTCGCGATCACCAGCGGCTTGCTGGTCATGGCCGGGGTCGAATTCGATCTACGAATCCTGGCCGCGATGCTCGCAATCCTCGGCTATAGCCTGAACGATACGATCATCATCTACGATCGGATTCGCGAGAACATGGAGCTTCGGACGACGGCCGATCTCGAGGAAGTGCTGAACACCAGCGTCAATCAAACGCTTTCGCGAACCGTGTTGACTTCGATCACGACGATCCTGGTACTGCTGTCGCTCTATATCCTGGGCGGCGAAGTGATTCGACCCTTCGCCTTCGCGATGTTGCTGGGCGTGGTGGTCGGGACCTATTCGTCCATCTTCATCGCATCGCCACTGCTGCTCTTCCTGGAGCAGCGCTATGGCGACGCGGGTGGAAATGTCGGGAAGGGACGCAAGAACGGCTCGGCGGGAACCCGTCGGGGTCCGAACCAAGCCGCTCGTGTGTGAGGAGTTCCTCTCGCCCAAGTCAGGGCGATACCGGTGCTAAAGGGTTCGACTAGGCGGTCTTGAGAGCTTCGCCCGCCGACGACCCTGAGCCGTTTGCCGCGGTGGCCGCTGATGTTGAGGAAGCGGTCGCGGTGGCAGAAGTCGACGCTGCCGAGAGAGTCTTCTTCGCCTCGGAAACGGTGCTCGGTGACATGTCGATCGAGCCATTCAGGACTGCGCCTTCTTGGACATTCAGCCGAGGTGCCTTGACGTCGCCCTCGACGACGCCCGTGGCCTGGACCTCGATTCGCTCGGTGGCGACGAGGTTGCCCGTCACCTGACCGATCACGATGATGGATTTCGCGGTCACCTCGGCCTTCAAACAGCCGTTCGCGCCGATCGTGAGCTGGTGATTCCTGAGGTTGACTTCGCCCTCGACTTCGCCCTCGATCTCGAGATCTTCGTCGCCGGTCAGTTCGCCTTTGAAAACGATCGATTGACCAATCGTGGCCATGAAACTCCCCCCCTGTGTCCGAGCATGCTGGCCGGACGTTGATTCTCTTTCCGCAGACCGATGGTCGCCGCCTTCTATCATGGTGCCGTCCGGTCCGGATCGAGTGACCGGGGTTGTTTTGCACGACTGACTTCGATCCTGGTCGGGAGCGTCTCCCGAACCCTTCGACTTCACCTCACGCGCGGCACCTTTCGGGGTTCTATCCCCGCGACCGCGCGACCTAAAAAGTCCCACGTGCTCCTCCGAAGTCCCAATCCCAGTTCTTCCCGGAATCGAATCGGGGAGCTTAACGCATCCCCGGCGACCGCACGTCGTCGAGTTGGATCCGATAAGTGTCGAGAATTGTCCCCTGAGCCCTTTCCAGCCTTGCTTCCGCCGTACGATACGCCTGAAGAGCCGTGATCTTCTGACTCTCCGCATCAACCAAATCACTCTCTCGCTGTAGAACTTCAAAGGGAGTGGATTCGCCATGTTCGAGTCGGATCCGTTCCGCTCGCAACTGCTCCTCCGCCGCCAGCCTCCGACGTTCCGCCGCCTCGATCCCCTGAGCCGAGGCGAGAATGCCACGGGCAGCGGATCGCACGGCGACAATCACGTCGAGTTTCGTCCGCGCCCTCTGTGTGCGCGCCCGGCGCAGCTCGAGTTCGCTCCGAGTGACGTTTCTCCGGCCGGTCGTGTTCGGGATCGGAATCGAGAACGTGCCGCGGAAGTCATAGTTTTCGGCTCCCTCGTCCTCAAAGAAGTTGTTGTAGCTATTGGTGTATCCGGTGGTGTTTCGAGCTGCGAGGCAGTCCATCTCGCGCGGGCCGGGCGGGCCGAAAAAAGGCGAGCAAGCTCGAATGTTGTCCTGGCCGGATCGATTCACGAATCCGTAGCGCGCGGTGAGATCGAATTGGGGCAGGCGAGAGTTCTTTGCAAATTTGAGATCGACCTCCCGTTCTTGAATGGAAAGGTCAGCGATTCGAAGCTCAGGTAGTTTTCGAAACGCAAGTTCAACGGAACGAGCGACGTCGACCTCACGAAATTCGTAGTCTTCAGGGTCATCCACGGCCGCCACGCGAAAGGCCGTGACCGCCGCAAGCTCGGCACCGAAGACGGCGTCGATCAAGATGTCTTCCGCGTTCTCGAAGCTGTTTCGGGCAACGATCAGATTGAACTCGCGGGTTGCGACGCCGGCTTCGGCTTCCACCACTTCGACTCTCGAGACGACGCCGACCTCGTATTGAGTCTGTGATTGACCGAGCAGGGCTTGAGCGGTTTCGAGACTCTTGCGCTCGACACGAAATTGCTCTTGAGCCGCGACCAGGTTCCAATAGGCATTGATGGTGCCCTCTGTCACGTCCATGAGTGCAAGACTAAAGCCATCGACAGAGCCGGCGTAGCTGAGCTTTCCCAGCTTGACCTGCGTCCAGGGTTCATTCCAGACGAGTCCTCGTAGCAGCGGGATGGTTGCCGTGAGAAAAACGGCGCTGTCGTATTGGCGACTGAAAGACTGGATTGTCGAATTCTGCTGGGTGACCCCGGTTTCGAGATCGACTCCGACCGTTGCGCCGACATACGGGAGAAGTGCTGTTAGTGCGGTACCGCCGTTCGTTTGTAGCGTTTGGCTCTTCGTCGCACTGTCCAGCGAGAACGTATTGGGGGCCTCCGTCTTGACCCGTCCGATATTGGCCGACAGAACCGGGTCATACGAACCCCAGGCCGACAGCAACCGTTGTTCTGCGATCAACGGCTCATAGCGAGCCACTTCGACATTCAGATTTTTCTGGACCGACAATGCCAGCGCCTCGGCAAGCGAGAGTCTCCGCGTGATGTCGCCGTCGCCGTAGAGCGGTCTGATTGGAGCGTCTCGATTCGCGACCGGCATCGACGCTTCGTCGCTATTCGGCGCCTCGGTCTGCGCGCTCGCGCTGGCTGTCCATACGATGCTCGAGAGCACGAGTACGACCAGCGAAATCGAGCGCCTGAGGCAGAAAAATCGAGCGGTGGGTCGGGTCAACTGCGAAGCCATTGGGATCCTCCGGGCGGGACTGTAACGAAGAACGGTCTGGATCGTGGCTGCCTGGAAGCGCGTGCGCGGCCCTCCGTCTATGCTTGCCGCCATGTCGGTTGCCGTGATCGTATTGGGTGCGGGACGTGGAGAGAGGCTCGGGGGCGAGCTTCCGAAGGCGTTCGTTTCGGTCGCTGGGCAGACGCTGCTCGAGCGATCGCTGCGCTTGCTTGCCGCGTCGAACGAATTTGTGCGCATCCAGCCAGTGTTGGCGAAGAGAGACTTCGATCGATTCAAGGAATTGGAACTCCAGCACCTGGCGGCTCTGCGACACCCCGTCGAAGGGGGCGAGGAGAGGCAGGATTCAGTGCGGGCAGGCCTCGAGAGCCTACCGGATGAATGCGCTTGGGTCGCCGTTCACGATGCGGCGCGCTGTCTGGTCTCACCGGAGGATGTTCGCCGGGTCGTCGAGGCCGCGAAGCGCGATGGTGCAGCCATTCTGGCGGAGCCGGTTCGGGATACGATCAAGCGGGTCCGATCCGGACGAATCGTCGAGACGCCTCCCCGAGACGAATGCTGGGCAGCCCAAACACCCCAGGTCATGCGCTGTGATTGGCTGCGGGAGGCGATGAAGGCGGCGGGCGAGGCGAATCGGCTGGGCACGGACGATGCTCAGTTGGTCGAATGGCTGGGACATCCGGTCACAATCGTCGAGGCGACGTCGCCGAATCCGAAGATTACGCGGCCAGAGGATCTCGTGCTGGCGGAAGCCGTCCTCGCGGCGTCGGAGGCCGGCGCGGTTGCCGATATTAGGGTAGGTAGAGAGCTGGGATGAGTCGCAAGATGAGAATTGGACAGGGTTATGACGTCCATCAGCTGGTCGAAGGCCGCGCGCTGATCCTGGGCGGCGTCGAAATTCCCTTCGAGCGTGGGCTCGAGGGTCACTCGGACGGGGATGCGCTGCTGCACGCGGTGGCGGACGCGATCCTCGGAGCAATCGGGGCCGGAGATCTGGGTCGCCATTTTCCTTCGAGCGACGAGCGCTGGCGGGGGATTGGGAGCGGCGAGATTCTCTCTCAGGTCGCCGACCGGATGAGTGAGGCCGGCTATTGGATCGCCAACCTCGACGCGACGATCATCGCCCAGGCACCTCGGCTGGCGCCGCATCAAAAGGCGATGCAGGAGAACCTGGTCGGCTTGCTTCGCGCGGAGCCGGAGCGAATCAATTTGAAGCTCACGAGTACGGACGGGCTTGGATCGATCGGACGTGGCGAGGGCATCGCGGCACTCGCCGTAGTGTTGCTCGAAGAGGCTGCATCGTGAACCAGATCGAGTTCTACGATACGCGCAGTCGGAGTGCCCGACCCTTCAAGCCGATCACGCCGGGGCGCGTGGGCATCTATACCTGCGGCCCGACGGTGTACGCGCCCCAACACGTTGGGAATATCCGCTCACGACTCCTGCCCGACCTACTGAAGCGCTTCCTGCAAAGTGAGGGCTTCGAGGTCTCGCTCGTCATCAACATCACGGACGTCGGGCATCTGATCGCCGATGCCGACGACGGCGAGGACAAGATGGAAGCGGCCGCGAAAGCGGCGGGGCGTGGCGTCGATGAGATTGCCGAACACTACACACAGATGTGGCTCGACGATTGTGCGGCGGTGAATTGCCTTCCTCCGGAATTCAATCCGAAGGCAACGGATCACATTCCGGAGCAGATCGAGCTGGCAAAGCGGCTGGAGGAAGGCGGTTTTCTCTATTCGATCTCGGATGGCGTCTACTTCGACACGAGTCGATTTCCGCGTTACGCCGACCTCGCAGGTCTCGATCTCGAGGGACAGGAAGAGGGCGCGCGCATCGGCATCACGGAAGGGAAGCGGAACCCGGCGGATTTTGCGGTCTGGAAGTTCGCGGAAGAAGGCGTCAGCCGGCTTCAAGAATGGGATTCACCCTGGGGTCGGGGATTTCCCGGCTGGCATCTCGAATGCTCGGCGATGAGCGTTCGCTATCTCGGCGAGCACTTCGATATTCACACCGCTGGAATCGACCTCTCGACCGTGCACCATTCGAACGAAGTCGCGCAAACGGAGTGTGCATTCGATATCCATCCGTCCGTTGAATTCTGGATGCACAACGAGTTTCTCGATTTCGGCGGCGAGAAGATGTCGAAATCGAAGGGCAACGTGAAGACCATCTCGGACCTGTCGAAACGAGGCATCGACCCGATGGCCTTTCGCTATTTCTTTTTGCAGGCGCACTATCGACAGCAACAGACCTACACCCCAGAAGCCATCGAATCCGCGGAGAAGGGCCTCCACCGACTTCAGAAGATCGCGGGTGATCTCGAATTGATCGAAGGCGCGGGCAGCGAAGCGGATCAGGCGCCGATCAAGCAGCGTTTCCGTGACGCACTCGCGGATGATCTGAATGCACCCCGTGCGATGGCCGTGGTCTGGGAGGTCGCGCGGAGCGATGAGCTGGCCGACGTCGATCGCCGGGATCTCTTACGCGCATTCGATGTCGTGCTCGGCTTGAGACTCGCCGGAGGCGTCGCCACCCGTGTCGAGCCCGAATGGGAACACGATCCAAAGATCGACGCGATACTGGCCGAGCGACAAGCCGCGCGCGAAGCTAAGGATTGGGCAGCCGCGGATCGCATTCGCGATGAACTCGTCGCCATGAAGGTCGAAATCATCGATACACCCGACGGGCCGCGTTGGCGACGGACGGGCGGGGACAGCGGATGAGGACGAGAGCATCGAAGCCCTTCAAGCTGGTCTCGGACTATGAACCGTCCGGTGATCAGCCCCAGGCGATCGATGAACTCTGTGCGGGAATCGAACGAGGCGACCCCCATCAGACTCTCCTGGGCGTCACCGGCAGCGGCAAGACCTTTACGATTGCCTGCATGCTCGAGCGGCTGAATCGACCCGCGCTCGTCATGTCTCCGAACAAGACCCTGGCCGCTCAGCTCTTCACGGAATTCAAGGAACTCTTTCCCGAGAATGCCGTCGAGTATTTCGTTTCCTACTACGACTACTACCAGCCGGAAGCCTATATCCCGTCGACCGACACCTATATCGAGAAGGACTCGTCGGTCAACGACGAGATCGACAAGCTCCGTCACTCGGCGACTCACTCTCTGCTGACTCGACAGGACGTTCTGGTCGTCGCGAGTGTGTCTTGTATCTACGGTCTCGGCGCGCCCGAGAACTACGGCTCGATGCATGTCTATCTCGAGACGGGCATGAACCTGGTTCGCGACGATCTGCTTCGTCGGCTCGTGGACATGCTCTACACACGAAACGACCACGACTTTCATCGCGGGACCTTTCGGGTACGCGGCGATGTCGTCGAGATCTTTCCGCAATACGAAGGGGAGATGGCGATTCGCGTCGAATTCTTCGGCGACGACGTCGAATCGATCGCGGAAATCGATCCGCTGCGCGGGAAGGTCGTGGCGCGACCGAAGAAGGCGATGATCTATCCGGCCAGTCACTATGTGGCTACGCAAGAACGCATTGCACGCGCCTGCGATGGCATCCGCGACGAACTGCAGCAGCGGTTGGCGCTGTTCCGGAAGGAGAACAAGCTGCTCGAAGCGCAGCGTCTCGAACAGCGCACGCTCTACGACCTCGAGATGCTCGAGACCATGGGTTTCTGTCATGGCGTCGAGAATTATTCGCGCTGGCTCGATGGGCGCTCGCCGGGCCAGACCCCCTATACGCTTTACGACTATATCCCCGACGACACGATCATCGTCCTCGACGAGAGCCATGTATCGGTGCCCCAGATAGGCGGCATGTATCGGGGTGATCGCGCCCGCAAGGAAACGCTGGTCGACTACGGCTGGCGGATGCCTTCGGCGCTCGACAATCGTCCGCTGCGATTCGATGAATGGGAAGAGCGCAAGGCGCAACGTATCTACGTTTCGGCAACGCCCGCCGATTACGAACTTGAATCCAGTAAGGGGGTCGTCGTCGAGCAGATCATCCGCCCGACCGGCCTGATCGATCCGAAGATCGAGATCCGTCCGGCCAATGGCCAGGTCGACGATCTGCTCGGGGAGATTCGTCTCCACGTCGAGCGCAAAGAGCGGGTTCTCGTGACGACGCTGACCAAGCGGATGGCGGAAGAGCTGACCGACTATTACGCCGAACTCGGGATTCGGATCCAATATCTGCACAGCGACGTGAAAACGCTCGAGCGAATGGAGATCATCCGCGAACTGCGTGAAGGAAAATACGACGTGCTCGTGGGGATCAATCTTCTGCGAGAGGGTCTCGACATTCCCGAAGTGGCACTCGTCGCGATTCTCGATGCGGACAAGGAGGGATTTCTTCGTTCAACGCGATCGCTGATCCAGACGATCGGTCGCGCGGCCCGGAATGTGAATGGTCGCGTCATCCTCTTCGCCGACAAAAAGACGAATTCGATTCGGCAGACGATTGAAGAGACCGAACGCCGTCGAGAGCGCCAGCATGCCTACAACGAGGATCATGGCATCACACCCAGGTCGATCGAGAAGAAGATCACCAGTCTGCATGATTCGATCTGGGAAGCCGATTACGTGACGGCGCCGCGCTCTGGCGAAGAGAGCGAGCCCGGACTGCCGCGCCATGAGATTCCCGCGCTGATCGAAACGCTTCGCGCGGAAATGCGCGAGGCTGCGCGCGACCTCGAGTTCGAGCGCGCGGCGGATTTGCGCGATCGTATCAAGACGCTCGAAAGCGAGCGCATTCGGCTCACCTGATATGTCGGTGAAGCCGCCGACCCGATCTCGGAAACTCGAGGAACAAGTCGAGGGCCTCCCGACCGATCCCGGCGTTTATCTCTTCAAGAGTGAACGCGGTGCCGTCCTCTACGTCGGCAAGGCCCAGAATCTTCGCAATCGGGTGCGACAATACGTGAACGGGGGCGACGGGCGCATTCGAATTCCCGCGCTGATCGAACGCGCCGATTCCGTGGACGTGCTGGTGACAGGCAACGTCAAGGAAGCCTTGCTGCTCGAAAATGAGTTGATCAAGCAGCACAAGCCTCGATTCAACGTTCGGCTGCGCGACGACAAACAATATCTCGCGCTGCGTGTCGATCCGACTGAGAAATGGCCACGCGTGACGATGGTGCGTCGCTTTCGCAAGGACGGGGCGAAGTACTTCGGACCCTATACCTCGAGCATTGCGCTCAAGACCTCGTTGTCGAAGCTGCGTCGGCTCTTTCCCTTGCGATCGTGTACAGAGGGAACGTTCAAGGACTATGCGCGTCGCGGTCGGCCCTGCATCGAATATGAAATGAAGCGCTGTCTCGGGCCTTGTGTGGGTCTGGCGGATGAGGCCGCCTACGCCGAACAGGTGAAGGGAACGATGCTCTTTCTTCGTGGGAAGTCACGCGAATTGATCGAGAACATCGAACGAGAAATGGCGGAAGCGGCGGGAGCCGAACGTTTTGAAGACGCCGCCCGCCTGCGCGACCGACTTCAGGCGGTCGAACAGACGATCGAATCCCAACAGATCGTGACCGAAAAGGGCGTCGATCGTGATGTCTTTGCCCTCGCCCGGGAGGGCGGAGAACTCGACGTACAGGTGCTGCACGTCCGGGAAGGGCGCGTGATCGGCGCTCGCGATTTTCCCTTCTCGAACGTGCGCATCGACGACGGCGAAGTGATGGGTTCGTTCCTCGGGCAATTCTATGGCTCGGGAGAAGGGCACGCGCCGCCGCGCGAGATCTTGACCTCGGTGGATTTCGAAGACGAGGGGGCATTGGGCTTGCTCTGGCGCGAACGTTTCAACCAGGCGGTTTCGATTCGCCGACCTCAGCGGGGTGGCAGTCGAAGGCTCGTTGAAATCGCTGAACGAAACGCCTCGCTTTCCCTGGCGATGAGGCTTGCCGCGCGGGAGAGCGTCGAGACGGCGATCGCAGAGCTCCAAGAGCGTTGTCGACTCTCGAGTCCGCCCCGTCGCATCGAATGCTATGACGTTTCGAATCTGCAGGGCACGCTCGCGGTGGCCAGTCGCGTCACCTTCGAGGACGGTCAGCCGGTCAAGAAGGATTACCGCCGCTACCGGATTCGGCATGCCGAGGCGGGCGACGACTACGCCTGCATGCGTGAAGTGCTTGATCGTCGCTTGCGTCGGGTCGGCGCGGAGCCCCTGCCTGACCTCTTGATGGTCGATGGGGGACGCGGGCATCTCGGGGTCGTCATGGCCTCGCTCGAGGATGCGGGTCTCGAAGTCCAGGTCGAGGTCCTGGGGATCTCCAAGGAACGCGATGATGCTTCGCCGACATTGCGTGTAAAGCGCTCCGGAGGGTTGAAGGCCGAACGAATTTTTCGACCGGGTCGAACGAATCCGATTCTGCTTCCTCCGAGCAGTCGAGGCATGCTTCTGCTGCAGCGGGTTCGCGACGAATCCCATCGCTTCGCCATCGAATTTCAGAGAGAGCTTCGATCGAAGGTCAATATGAAGTCGATTCTCGAAGAGCTGCCGGGAATCGGGCCGAGCAAGCGGAGCGCGCTGCTCAAGACGCTCGGGTCACTGCGGGCAGTGAAGGGCGCGACGATCGAAGCCCTCGAAGCGGTCCCCGGGATCTCTGACAGCGATGCAGCCTCGATCCGGCGCTTCTTCGATGCGCTGACGGCGCCGGAGGTTGCGCCAGAGTTGCCGGCCGACGAGAGCTGAATCCAGTCGATTGGGGCACGGAGTTCAAGCGCCGTTCGCATCCTTCCGATATTTGGAAGGCAGCAGCGAGCGAGTGTATGAAACCAATGAATTCGAGAGCGCGGGGTGTGGCCCCATTGCACCCCCGATGGCGAACCCTGATCGCCGTGATGGCGGCGATCGCGCTCTTCCCCGGACTCGCTTCGGCCGAGATCTACAAATGGAAGGACTCGGCGGGGCGGCTGCATTTTTCTCAGGATCTAGGCCAGGTCCCGCCTGAATACCGCTCGCAGGCGAAAGGGGAAGCGATCGAGGAAGGCTCGGGAAGCGTCATTCAGCGTTACCAGCCCGTGCCCGCGGCACTCAAGCCGAGGAGCTCGCGCCCCTCCAAGTCCTCATCCCAGGTCTACCGGATTCGTGTCCAGAAGACCGGGAGTTCGATGCGCGTCGTCGTCCGCTTGAATGACCATGTCACGGCTCCTTTTTATATCGATACCGGTGCATCGGACGTATCGCTGCCCGAATGGGTAGCGAAGGAACTCGGCCTCGATCTCGAAAACGCGCGAACCGCTCTGTACAGCACGGCGAATGGCGTCGTCGAGTCGCCGCTCGTAGTGCTTGACAGTGTCGAACTCGGCGGAGCACGCGTCGAGAATGTTCCCGCCCATATCAACAAGTCGATGTCGACGGGCCTGCTCGGTCTTTCCTTCTTCAATCATTTCCAATATCGATTCGATCCGGCTTCGGGGATCGTGACGCTTCAGCCCAATGGACTGGCGGAGACGGGGACGATCCGTGGGGGGCGAAGTCGAGACCAATGGAAGAGTCAATTCCTTCATCTGGCGGGACGACGTACGGCGATCGAGCAGACCCTCGACGAGATCAATCCGAACTGGCCGCGTCGGAAGTCCGAGCTCGAAGACGAGCTCGACGAAGTCGACCGCCAGAAGAAGATGCTCGAAAGCGAAGCCGACGACGCGCGCGTCCCAATGCAGTGGCGCGACTAGGAGCCTGACCCAAGACTCGTCGCGACGCCCATGCGCCGATCCATCACCGCTGCGTGCGTTGCGAGACCTTGCTGTAGCTCGCGATAGCTGCGGCCCCGCGCCTTCCCAGCGGCGCGTCTCGA
>CAWLAJ010000030.1:0-22988 GCA_963854795.1 Deltaproteobacteria bacterium UBA4427
TCCGGATCGAGATCGTTTGCCCGCGCTTCGCGAAGAATCGTTCGCACCAGGGCAACGCGTTCGCGTTCCGGTAGCGCCGTATGTCGCATCGAAAGTCGTTGGAGAATTCGAGAAAATACGGCCTCTTCGGTGGAGGATTCGACTTCGATTGCGTCGGCGATGTCTGGCAGAGCGACGAGACTTGTCTCGATCGCCGCCTCATCGTGGATCGGGCCGGCACTCGATACCGCGGGAAGCTCACGGGCCACCGTCTCGCTCGAGATCGGAGCAACTTCCGAGGACTCTGTCGACTCGAAGGGCCAGACGGTCGTCGTGAGCAGAGCGCAGACGACGAGCAAAGCCAGCCTTACGCGATCCATTTCAGACGATCCCAGACCAGGGCGAGAGGCCCATGCGAGAGATCGCGCCCAGATTGTTGATGACCGCATAGCCAGTCGAGATCGTGATCACGGCGAGCAGCGCGATCTTGATCGCGCGACCAAAGATTGCGGTCGTTGCGAGGAAGATCACCGCTGCGAGCGTCACGATCGAGTCGATCAGTAGGCCCGCATTGAGTCCCGCCCACCCGAACAACCATTTCGCGACCGGGTTGGCCTCGACGACATTCCAACCCTCGACAGGAGCTTGAAGGCAAAGGTAGGTCGTCCAGTGGTCCGCACAGGTCAACAGGATCGTTGTCATCGCAAATACGCGCAGCATCGGTCGGGCTCCCAGCCACAAGGGTTCGAGTTCGCGGGAAATCGGCCCGCGCGGATCGACCTATAGAGAGAGCAAGAGGTATGCCCGTTGCTGCTGCCGAAGCACAATTGCCTACAAGAACCGGTTACTCGGGGGATCGTTGCCGGCGCCTGTAAGGACGCGACGTGCAGGGGCGTGGAAGCAGAGTGCCCACAAGAGGACAATCGCGTACACCGACTCCAAGCGGAAGCGAGAACGCAACCAACGTCACCGTGTTGCGTAAAGGTCCAGGGCAGCAGCCCCGGTGGCTCTCGTCCGAAGGGAGAGCGCACTGGTTGCGGGCGATCGCGAGAAGGCGCAAAGGTGAGAAAAGGGAATAGGAAGGCGGACTACGATCGCTTCGTGTGGGTGTTGTGTGGGTGTTGTGTGGACCTTGCTATCGGCTTCGTCGCATTCGACCCTTGCCGAGTAGCAGCCAGTCGAGAGAGATATTTTCCTTGGTCGACAACGTAATCAAGAAATCCGTATGTGGCGTCGTGCCGTTTTCGTATCGATTCACATTCTGCTGAAACACACCGAGCTCTCGAGCAAATTGTCGCTGGGAACGTTCGCCACGAACTTCAGCCAGTCGTTCGGGGAGCTTCTTCTTGATGCGTTTTACAGCGGCGCTGACCATGAACGATCGTCCTTTGCTTTGATTGCCTGGATTACCTTGATTGGGTTTGGAAGCACGATCGTATAGCGAAAAATTCTCATTCGCTGGCGGATCGTCGAGAGTCTCTCGAAAAATATTGAGCGATGATTGATGATCGACTGACGGAGCGACCCCATCGCGCGGTCTGACGCATCCGACACCGTCCAACACAAAATCGCGTTACTGCGTTTTCTAGAAATTGAAACGCGCGGATTTTAGACACCGAGTTCGTTGCGAGCAACCCTGAACTCGCTTTGATCCGGAGACTCCTAGAATGCTCGCGGCCGAATTCGCGTGCGCCTCGATCGGCATCCGGTAGCGTGTCCCGAATGAGGATCATTGCCGGAAGTCTGCGCGGACGCGACCTCGGCGCAGTGCCGCGCGGCGTTCGACCGACGACGGATCGGGTTCGCGAGTCACTCTTTTCGGTTCTCGGGCCTGTTTCAGGCTTGTCCGTTCTCGATCTCTTCTCAGGAACCGGCGCGTTCGGGTTCGAGGCGCTTTCCCGGGGGGCTACTGAAGTCGTCTTCGTGGAGCAATCGAGGCGGGTGGTTCGAGACCTTCGAGTGCGAATTGCGGCATTGGGGCTATCGGAAGGAGAGGAGATCCAGATTCTCGCGACCGATTCGAAAAGGGCGATCCGCCGGCTCGCGCGAGACGGCCCAGCGCGTTTCGATCTCGTTTTCCTGGATCCACCTTACGAGGAGGGGGATCGAGTCGGTACATTGGACGCGCTCTTTCCATCGGGGTTGTTGCGACCGGGGGCGAGAGTGGTCGTCGAGGGTCCGAAGCGCGATCCTATTCCCCCCCGACCTGGGGTCGCTGTTCTCGAGGTACGTGACTATGGCGATACGATGCTGACCTGGCTCGAGGCATCGAGTCGAATCCAGGAATGAGGACTCAATCGATTGAGCGAGAAAAAATCGACTCGTAGGCTGGCGCTCTTTCCAGCAAGCTTCGATCCGATCACGAACGGGCATCTGGACCTGATCCATCGCGGCCGGATGCTATTTGATGAAGTGGTCTTGGCTGTGGCGAAGAATGTCTCCAAGAGCGTGACATTCGATACGGAGGAGCGCGTTGAGATCCTGCGCGAGGTGACCTCGGGCATGGAAGACGTGTCGGTCCGCGTGTTCGATGGCCTCGTCGTTCACTACGCCGAACAACTCGGTGCCAGTGCGATCATTCGCGGCCTGCGGATGATGTCTGACTTCGAATATGAATTCGAAATGGCGCTCATGAACAAGCATCTGGCGCCAAAGGTCGAAATCGTCTTCTTCATGACGAGCCAGGAATACCTTTATGTCAGCTCTTCGCGACTGAAGGAACTCGTTCGCTTCGGCGCGAGTATTGACGAATTCGTGCCACCCGTCGTGGCGGAAGCACTCAAGAAGAAACTTCGAGGCTAGGCTTCTGGCATCGCCGATCGCACGTATTGGCCCAGAGCCCGCCAAACCTGTACCCTCTCGCGGCCGCAGATGGCAGGGGTTTCACCAGGCCTGGGAGGACGGATCGTGAAGGATCCGCGCCGAATACTACTCGCGATTTCCGGCGGGATCGCGGCGTACAAAACGCCGGAGGTCGTTCGCGCGCTGCGCCGGGCCGGACACGACGTTCGCTGCGCCCTGACGCCGGAAGCCGGCCGCTTCGTTACTCCGCTGTCTCTGCAGGCCGTCTCCGGCCACAGCGTACGCCAGGACCTCTTCGACCCGGGAGAAGAAGGCGAGATCGATCATATCGGCCTGGCCGATTGGGCGGACCTGATCCTGGTTGCTCCCTGCACGGCGAATCTGATGGCGAAGATGGCGCATGGACTCACCGACGATCTAGTCAGCGCGGTGCTGCTCGCGACGCGCGCGCCGATCCTGGTCGCGCCGGCAATGAACGTCAATATGTGGAATCACGTCGCGACGCAAGACAATCTCGCAATCCTACGCGATCGGGGGCTGACCTTCGTCGGTCCGGAAGCGGGTGAGCTCGCTTGTGGCTGGGAGGGGCAAGGGCGCATGAGCGAACCGGCGCTCCTCGCGCTCGCGGTCGATTCATTGCTCGCGCCAAAGACTCTCGAGGGCAAACGTGTAGTGGTGACGGCAGGAGGGACCGTGGAGCCGATCGATGCCGTTCGCTCCATCACCAATCGATCTTCGGGAAAGATGGGATTTGCGATCGCAGCAGAAGCAGAACGTCGGGGCGCCGAGGTCGTGTTGATCGCGGGCCAAACCCCTCTCGAAACTCCGATCGGTGTCCGCCGGATCGACGTGGGGAGCGCACTCGAAATGCGTGACGCAGTCTTCGCTGAGCTGCCTGCAGCCTCGATCGTCGTCATGGCGGCCGCAGTCGCCGATTTCAGGCCCACCGAGTCGATCGAACGAAAGATCAAGAAGGAGGATCTTGGGGCGGACGGACGTCTCGTGCTCGAGTTCGTTCAGAATCCAGACATCCTGGCAGAGATCAGCGTGCAGAGTCCAGGCCGGAGCGATCGCACGATCGTGGGATTCGCTGCCGAGAGTCATGGCGTCGTTGCAGCAGCGCAACGTAAATTGCTTCGAAAGGGCTGTGACATGATCGTTGCGAACGATATTTCGCGAGGCGATTCGGGCTTCGATGTCGACGAGAACGCCGTCCACTTCGTCTGGCCGAGCGGCGAGGTCGAAGCGCTTTCCCTCTTGCCGAAATCGGCCGTCGCCGGCGAGCTCTTCGACCGAATCGAAAAATTGCGAGCCTCTCGATGAGAAAGCATCCTCGCAGAATCTGCGAACGATTTGCGACGGCCTTGCTCGCCGTGATCGTCCTGGCGATTCATGCGGCAGCTTTCTCGGGGTCCGCGGCGGCCGCCCAACTCTTCGTCGTCACGATCGATGGTTCGATCAATCCAGCCAGCGCGAACTATTTGATCGGTGCGATCGAACGTGCGGAGAAGGAGAATGCCGCGGCCGTACTGATTGAGCTGGATACGCCCGGTGGCCTGGTCTCGGCGACGCAGGACATCATCAAGGCGATGCTCAATTCCAGCGTTCCGACGATCGTCTTCGTCATGCCACGCGGCGCCTCTGCGACCTCCGCCGGAACATTCATCACACTGGCGGCCAACGTGGCCGCGATGATGCCGGGAACCAGCATCGGCGCGGCCCACCCAGTCAGTCTTTTCGGTGGCGAGTCGCCGCCGCCGGCGGGCGGCGGCGAGGACGGCCAGGCGCCCGCCAGAAACGCCGTCGAGCAGAAGATCGAGAACTACCTCGCCGCCTACGTCGAGTCGATTGCCAAAGAGCGAAACCGCAATGTGGAATGGGCGGGAGAAGCGGTTCGCAACTCGGTCGCGGTGACGGCGGAAGAAGCACTCGAACTCAACGTCATCGACCTGGTCGCTTCCAGCCGCGAGGACCTGCTCGCGACCATTCATGGTCGGATACTGACGATCGAAGACGCGGAGCACACATTGGATGTTGCGGGGGCAACCGCGGTGCGCGTCGAGATGACCCTGCTCCAGTCGATCTTCAATTTCTTGTCGGATCCGAACGTCGCGACCCTGCTGTTGGCCATCGGAGCGATCGGTCTCTACATGGAGTTTCAGAGTCCGGGGCTGATCGTTCCCGGCGCGACGGGCGTAGTCGCGTTCATCTTGCTTGGCTTCGCGCTACAGATCCTTCCCTTTTCATGGATTGGTGGACTTTTGCTGCTGTTGGGGATCGCTCTCCTGATCGCGGAACTCTTCATCACGTCTTTCGGGTTGCTCTTTGCGGCGGGCGTGACTTTTTTCCTCGTCGGCGGAACGATGGTGTTCGATCGCCCCGAAGTATCGGACCTCACCGTATCATTCTGGGAAGTACTGGTTCCCATCGCGGCGGCCATGACGGTCCTCGGCCTCTTTATCGTCTACAGTCTGGGTCGCACATTCAGATCGCAGCAGACCGCGGGAATCGACGAAATGATCGGGCTGGTCGGACGCTGCGAAACCGCGATCGATCCGAAGGGGAAAGTCTTCGTTCGCGGCGAGTATTGGAATAGCGTTGCCGACGAGAGCATTCGTGTCGGGGACGCTGTCGAGATTCTCGAAATCAAAGGGCTGACGCTACGGGTGCGGCGCGCGTCACAGACTCGATAGCGGCCGGACCTGATCAATGACCGCTAGTCCACTAGTCCACTAGACCATTACCAGCATCGAGCCACAACGAATCGATCGGGGAGGCAAAGTTGTTCGGATTCCTCATTTTCTTGGCTGTCATTCTGGCGCTGTTCTTCTTTGGCGTGCGCATTCTGCCGGAGTACGAGCGCGGTGTCGTCTTTCGTCTGGGTCGCTACGCGGGCGTTCGATCCGCGGGTTTTCGCTGGATCATTCCTGGAGTCGATCGAATGGTGCGAATCGGTCTTCGCGAGATCGTGATGGATGTCCCTGCGCAAGAAGTGATTACCCTGGACAATGTTTCGGTGAAGGTGAACGCGGTTCTCTATTTCCGGGTCTTGCACCCAGAGAAGGCCGTCATTCAGGTCGAAAATTATCTTTACGGTACTTCGCAACTTGCCCAGACGACGCTGCGGAGCGTTTGCGGTCAGGCGGAACTCGATCAACTGCTCGCGGATCGCGAACGAATCAATCAGCAGCTCCAGGAGATCATCGATCTTCAGACCGAGCCTTGGGGAGTGAAGGTTCGGGCTGTCGAACTCAAGCAGATCGACTTGCCCCAGGAAATGCAGCGCGTCATGGCGAAGCAGGCGGAGGCCGAGCGAGAAAAGCGCGCGAAGGTCACGCTCGCGGAGGCCGAGTACCAGGCGGCGGAACGTCTCGCGGACGCGGCGGCCACGCTCTCGCGCGAGCCGATGGCTCTTCAGTTGCGATATCTGCAGACGCTTGCCGACATCGCGGGCGGGGATAAGAGCTCGACGACGATCTTCCCGGTTCCTCTCGATCTCATTCGTCCGTTCTTCGAACATATGACGGCGGCTCCGGTAGGCAAGACGGCTCCCAGCGATGGTGAGGACGGATAGTTGGCAACGGAGAAGGAGCCGGGCGCTGCCGAACGCGCAGGGCGCGGTGTGACTGGAACGATTCTCAACACGTTGGTATTTCTGGTTTCGCTTGCCGTTCTGATGGGTTGGGCGTCCGAGGGAATCTACCAACTCGAACCGGGCGAGTCCGCCATCATCTTGAGACTCGGCGCTTACGATCGCACCCAGCGAATCGAAGGCCTGAGCTGGCATTTCCCGCCACCGCTCGAATCGCACGAAGTCGTGAACACGAGCGAACTGAGAACGGAATCGTTCGGCGAGCAGCCGAGTCAATCGACACCGGGCATTCCATCCGATGCGGTAGAACTCGAGATCGCCAAACTCATCAAGCGAGACGCCGTTCAGACAGGCGATGGCAACATCGTGAACGTCGCCTACGAACTCCAATACAAGGTGGGCGACGCATACGCCTATCGCTTTGCGATGGCGGACCCGGGCTCGATTCTTCATGACGCAACGGAAGCGGCGATGCGTACGGTGATCGGGAAGAAGACGATCGATGCAGTGCTATCCCAGGACCGCAGCGAGATCGAACGAGAAGCGAAGGCTCTGCTCGAGACGATGTTGGGATCCTATCTAGCGGAGGTCAATCATCAGTCGGCCTTCGAGGTCGGCCGGATCAACCTCGAAAAACCGCAGGCGCCCGCCGCGGTCCGCGAGGCCTTTGCCGACGTCGTCAGTGCCGGCCAGGACGAGAAGCGCTCTTCGCTCAAAGCGACCGGTGATGCCCGTGAAATTCTCGAACGAGCGCGCTCGGAAGTGGCGGAGATTCATCAGCAAGCAGAAGCGTTCAAGCGCGCCCGGATCATCGAGGCCAGTGGTGAGGCCACGCGGTTCAAGGCCCTGTTGGTGGAGTATCGGCTTGCGCCGGAGGTGACTCGAAGGCGGCTCTACCTCGAAACGATGGAAGAGATCTTGCCGGGAATCGAAAAGATGGTCGTCGAGCCCAATACAGTGAACATGCTTCCGTTGCTGCCGCTGGGGAATCGGGCGCCCGCGGTGGGAGCCAATTGATGAGATTGCTATTCATTCCAATCGTGTTGGGGGCTTTCCTGGTCGCAATCTTGTGGGCGGCGCAGATAGATATGGGTCCGCTCGTCATCAATCGCGCAGACGAGTATCGACTGATTCTTCGCTTCGGAAAGCCAGTGGCAGTGTTGACCGAACCTGGCATCGAGGATGGCATCAAGCTTCGCATTCCCCTGATCGACGAAGTGCAGGTCTTCGACAAGAAGATTCAATATCTCAATGCTGCGGCGACAGAGATCGAGATCGCTGGAAACGAACGGCTGATCATCGACTACTTCGTACTCTGGCAGATCGATTCGCCCCTCGAGTTTCGGCGCAGCTTTCCAGGCGGATCTGGAGAAGCGCAGAAGCGGATCCAGAGAACGGTAGGTTCGTTGGTTGGTGATGCAGTCGGGAATCTCAGCATGGCCGAACTGCTCGCGCGCGCGGAAGCGCTCGATTCACTCGATGAACAAGCGACCCACGAACTTGCAGCGAATGGGGTTCGGGTCATCGATGTACGAATCAATCGAACCGAGCTGCCACTGCAGACGGAAAGCGCGACGTTTGAGCAAATGCGCGAGCAACGCCGTGCGATATCGCGAGAGAAACGAGCCATCGGCGAACGAGAAGCTCGCGAGATCAGGGCCAAGGCGGATCGTGAGGCCACCGAAATGGTCGCGCAGGCCAATGCGGATTCAGAGGTCTTGCGAGGGGAAGGCGATGCCGGAGCGGCCCGGATCTACGCCGAAGCGTACGGTCGGGATCCGGAATTCTACGCTTTCGTTCGCAGTCTGGCCGCCTATCGGAAGACGTTGGGCATTCGGACGACGCTCGTGGTTCCGCCCGATCACGAATTCTTCAAGTACCTCGATCCAGGATCTCCGACGCTCGCTCCGACTGCAACCGCGAACTGATCCCCGGCGCCATTTTGCCCCCGCATGTCGCCTAGAGGCGCTGGGTCCGTAGTGCGACGGCCGAGCCCAGGAGGACCATCGAGATGGTCAGCCAAGGTGTTAGGCCAATGGGGATCAGCTCCCGGTGAGCCAACGTGGTTCCCGCGCTCTGCAATAGATAGAAGGTGCTGAGTGTTGCGACGGCGGCGGCGGCCGGGGGTCCGAATCGGCCTCGATGATCGACGCGAAGCGCAAAGGGCAAGGCCAGCCAGGCGAAGATGAGAACCAGAAGTGGGCTGGTGAGACGTTCGTGGAAGCGGCTCTTTAGCTGGCGAAGACTCGATGGAGTCATGTCGGGATCCGCCGCGAGATAGTCCGCCAAGTCTCGAAGCGGCAGCAGTGCGGGATCCGCTTGCAAGAGAACGCTGCTGCCACGCGCATCGAGGTCGAGTACGATCGACGCGTTTTGTTCGTGTTCTGGAGACGCGGCGGGGTCATCTGGATCGAATACCCAGATCGAGGCGTTGGTCAGATGCCAGACGCCGTCCACGGCGATAGCGGCCTGTTCCGCTCGAATGACTCTTGCGATCGTGCCCGTTTCTCCACGTTCGAAGATTTCAACTCCGTACAGCGTTCGGGTCTGCGCATCTGCGAAGGTGATGTTGGTGATGGTTCGACCCCTGTGATACCAGAAGGCTTCGCGTCCGAAGTCGGGCTGACGGCGATCGCTTTCCTCTTGAGCAGACCAGGTATGCTGCGTCCGCAGGATCAGGGATTCGTGGAGAATGGCGGTTGCACACGATAGGATGATGGCGGTGACCAGAACGGGAAGGATGATGCGAGGGAGGCGAATCCCGCCAGATTGGATGCTGACGAGTTCCATGGCTCGGCCAGCCCAGGCAAACGTGATGAAAACGGCCAGAAAGCTCGCAATCGGGATTACGTCCGCCAGATAGTACGAGGCCAGGCGAATCCAGAGCGAACGAGCGATGTCGCCAAAGCTAGCGTTCAGCGCAGCAGAGCTGCCGGCGGTCGCCGAGGCGGAGCCGAAGGTCGAGAGGTCATCGAAGTTGAGGACGAGTTCGACGGTCGCCAGGATCAAGAACGCGGAGACGAGGACCGTCGCAAAGAGGCCGAGATATCGTGCCACGAAGTAGTGCGACAAGATCCGCACGAAATGAGTCTAGCAGGCTGCTAGTAGACGAGGGAAACGCTTGGAGATCTTTCGCGGCATTTCAGAGTTGAGCCGGAACTTCCGATCCCCGGTTCTGACGCTCGGCAATTTCGACGGAGTCCACCTCGGACATCAGGCAATCCTGGACCTCGTCATCGCCCGCGCCCGGTCGCTGGAGGGCGAATCGGTCCTCTATACATTCGAGCCACACCCGCGCCGCGTACTCCAGCCGGAAGGGAATCTTCGTCTCCTCGATACCTTCGAACAGAAAGTCGATACGCTCGAGGCTCTCGGACTCGACGCGATCGTTGCAGAGCCCTTCGATCGAGAATTCGCACAAGTCACCTCCGAACGTTTCATCCATCATCACATTCACGAGTGTCTTGCTCCGGTCGAGGTCTACGTCGGCTACGACTTTCATTTCGGACGAGATCGAGAAGGATCGATGCGGATGCTGACGGAGCTCGGTCCCCATCTGGGATTCTCCGTAACCGTGGTCCCCGAAGTCCAGGTCGCGGGCCGAGACGTCAATTCCACGCGAATCCGAGAGCTCCTGGGGCAGGGCGCCGTCGAGGAAGCCGCCTTGCTGCTCGGCCGGCCCTTTTGCGCACGCGGCGAAGTGATCGAGGGTAACCGCCGGGGACGGACGATCGGATTTCCGACCGCCAATCTTGCGCCCGAGACCGAGATCCTACCCGCGCCCGGCGTCTATTTTGGCCATCTCCGCTGCCTCGACGGCGATTCAAAGTGGCAGGGAAAGTCCCTGCCCGTCGTGACGAATGTCGGCTTTCGACCGACCTTCCATGACGGGCGAGATCTGGTGGCCGAAGCGCATGTCATCGATTTCACAGGAGATCTCTACGGCGCCTTGATCGATTTGACTTTCGAAGGGCGGATTCGCGAGGAGCGACGATTTGATTCCGTAGACGCATTGAGTACGCAAATCGCCCGCGACGTCGAAGAGGCTCGCCTGCTGCTGAAGCGCTGACATGCAAGAGGGCGTGCGCCAGCCGCTCGATTGCCCAGGGTGTATCCCCCATCACCCGGATCTGTGCCCCGACTCGGAGACTAGTAAAGCTCGCCCCGATCCTCGCCGATAACTCAGCGAGATTGCGTTTGTTTTGCCACGAGCAGGACAGACGCCTGGCGCCCCAACGGATCCTCCCCAGCCGCAAGTGTGCGAACGGGAAGATCCTGCCGGGGAGGGGTTTCGTTGAACGAGCGCATCGGAGAGCTGCTGGTCAAAGAGAATCTGCTCTCGTCGGAGCAGTTGCTCAAGGCACGCGAAGAAGCAGCGACCGGGGGCAAGCGCCTTGGCTCGCAGATTACCGCGCTTGGCTTCATGGACGAGAATGAGCTCACCGAGTTCGTTGCGAAACAATATGGTGTCCCTTCGATCAACCTCGAAGATTTTACGATCGAACCCGAAGTGCTCGCATTGATTCCCGAGGACGTCGCCAGCAAACACAGCGTCGTACCAGTCAATCGAGCCGGATCCACCCTGATTCTCGCTACAGCCGACCCGTCGAACATCTTTGCACTCGACGACATCAAGTTTCTGACCGGCTACAACATCCAGCCCGTCGTGGCCTCTGAAGAAGCGATTCGACAAGCAATCGAAACCTACTATTCGGAGCCCGAGGAAGATCTGCTCGAAGACGTGATGGCGGACTTCGATGATGCTGGCATCGACTTCGTGTCCGGCGAGGATGAAGACGACACCTTGGAAATGGCCAAGGAGGCCGAGGACGCGCCCGTCGTCAAACTGGTGAACCTCATCCTCACCGATGCGATCAAGAAATCCGCCTCGGATATCCATATCGAGCCCTACGAAAAGTCGTTCCGCGTTCGCTACCGGATCGACGGCGTGCTCTATGAAGTCATGAAGCCTCCGCTGAAACTCAAGAACGCGTTGACGTCGCGCGTCAAGATCATGTCGGAACTCGACATCGCCGAACGACGGCTGCCACAGGATGGCCGCATCAAGCTGAAGATGGGCAAGGGGCGCGAGATGGATTTTCGCGTGTCCGTATTGCCGACGCTCTTCGGTGAGAAGATCGTGTTGCGGCTTCTGGACAAGAGCAATCTGCAGCTCGACATGACGAAGCTCGGCTTCGAGCGAGCTCAGCTCGATGACTTTCAGGAGGCCATTCATCTGCCCTTCGGCATGGTCCTCGTCACTGGGCCGACGGGCTCGGGCAAGACGACGACTCTCTACTCCGCGCTCTCGGAACTCAACCAGACCAGCGAGAATCTCTCTACGGCCGAAGACCCGGTCGAATTCAATCTCGCTGGCATCAACCAGGTCCAGATGCATGAAGACATCGGATTGAATTTTGCGGCCTGTCTCCGCTCGTTCCTCCGTCAGGACCCCGACATCATCATGGTCGGTGAGATTCGCGACTTCGAAACGGCCGAGATCTCGGTGAAGGCGGCTTTGACCGGCCATATGGTGCTCTCAACCCTGCATACGAACGATGCGCCGTCGACGATCAATCGTCTCTTGAACATGGGCATCGAGCCCTTCCTGGTCGCGTCGGCTGTGAATTGCATCGTTGCCCAGAGGCTGGGGCGCCGAATTTGCACGGAATGCGTGGCGGACGATCCAGAGGTCGAGACCCAGCAGCTACTCGATGCCGGCTTGAGCGAAGAAGAAGTCCAGTCCTTCACCGCCACAAAGGGTCAGGGATGCAGCGTTTGCGCGGATACGGGCTTCAAGGGTCGGGTCGCCATCTACGAGGTCATGGTCATGACCGACCAACTGAAGGAATTCGTACTCAACGGCGCTTCGGGTGCCGAGATCAAGCGTGAGGCCATTCGCGGCGGAATGGTCACGCTGCGTCGGAGTGCGCTCAACATGATGCTCCAGGGTGTCACGACGATCTCCGAGGTCTTTCGTGTCAGCACCTCGGACTCGAGTTAGAAGGGGACAACGAACTTGGCCAATATGCACCAGCTCTTGAAGGCGATGATCGAGAAGGGCGCGAGCGATCTTCATATCACGACGGGGACGCCGCCCCAGCTCCGAATCGACGGCAAGCTCCATCCGCTGAAAATGCCTCCGCTGTCTCCGCAGGAAACCAAGCAGCTCTGTTATTCCGTCCTGACCGACGCACAAAAGCATCGCTTCGAGGAAACGAACGAACTCGATCTCTCTTTCAGTGTTCAGAAGCTCTCGCGCTTCCGAGGCAACGTCTTCGTCCAGCGCGGAAATGTTTCGGGCGCCTTTCGAGCCATTCCCTTCAAGATCATGACCTTCGAAGAATTGGAATTGCCGCCGATCGTCGAAGCGCTCTCGAAGAAACCGCGGGGATTGATTCTCGTCACCGGACCGACCGGATCGGGAAAGTCGACCACGTTGGCCAGTATCGTCGATCGCATCAATCAGGAACGAAACGAACACATCGTGACGATCGAAGACCCGATTGAATATCTCCACCCGCACAAAGGCTGCATCGTGAATCAGCGCGAGATTGGCTCCGACACGGACTCGTTCAAGGCGGCGCTGAAATACATTCTGCGTCAGGACCCGGACGTGGTTCTGATCGGCGAGCTACGGGATCTCGAGACGATCGAAGCCGCACTCACCGTGGCCGAGACCGGCCATCTCGCTTTCGCGACGCTGCACACGAATTCGGCGGTGCAGACCATCAATCGAATCGTCGACGTCTTTCCGCCCTATCAGCAATCCCAGATTCGCCAACAGCTCTCCTTTGTGCTCGAGGCCGTGATGTGTCAGACGTTGCTGCCGCGCGCAAGTGGTCCGGGTCGAGCGTTGGCACTCGAGATCATGGTGCCCAATCCTGCCATTCGCGCGCTGATGCGCGACGACAAGATTCACCAGCTGTATTCGCAGATGCAGATCGGTCAGGGGAAGTCCGGCATGCAGACGATGAATCAGAGCCTGGCCTCGTTGGTGACGAAACGGCTTGTCGATCCCGAAATCGCAAAGGGTCGGAGTCCGGACGTCGAAGAGCTTAAACAACTCATCAACAAGGGACCCGATGCCATGGGCGCGGCCGGCGGCCGACGCCCGAAGCCTTCTTGAGCGGGCGGGTGAACATCGATCGCGCGCGACCTATCCCTTGCGCGATTGGAGGAGACTGAAGAATGCCGTGGTATCTCTGGAATGCGAAGACGCGTTCGGGCGAAAAGAAGAATGGAGAGTTGGAGGCCGTCTCGGTCGATGCGGTTGCCATGCATCTAAAGAACATGGGTCTCGCGCCCGGCAAGGTCAAAGAGAAGCCGAAGGATCTGTCCGAGATCTTCCCCTTCCTGGCCCCGAAGGTCACGATCAAGGATCTCGTTGTTTTCACGCGGCAGTTTGCCGTGATGGTCGATGCGGGTCTTCCGCTCGTTCAATGTCTCCAGATTCTGGGTGACCAGCAAGAAAATCAAACGATGAAGAACGTCCTGCGGAAGGTGAAGCATGATGTGGAATCGGGCTCGACGTTCGCCGAGGCGCTCGGCAAACATCCTAAAGTCTTCGATGATCTCTTTGTGAACCTCATCGCGGCCGGTGAGGCCGGCGGTATTCTCGATACGATCCTGAATCGGTTGGCCGTACAGCTCGAGAAGCAAGAAAAGCTCCGCAAGCAGTTGAAGGGTGCCATGGTCTATCCGGCCACGGTTTCGACGATCGCAATCGCTTGTATCGTGCTTCTGCTCGTCAAGGTCATTCCGGTCTTCGAGCAGATGTTCGCAGACTTTGGTGGAACGCTGCCCGGGCCGACGCAGATGGTGATCCAGATGAGCAACTGGCTTCAGGCCTATCTCGTTTACCTGATGGTTGGAACGGTCATGTTCTTCTCGGCCTTTTCCCAGGCGCGTAGTCGTAGTGCGGCCTTCCACTACCAGACCGATCTGGTCGCGCTCAAACTTCCCATCTTCGGCAACATCATCAAAAAGGTCGCGGTGGCGAGGTTTACGCGAACGCTCGGTACGATGATTTCCAGTGGTGTCCCGATTCTCGACAGCCTCGACATCGTGGCGAAGACCGCGGGCAACATGATCATCGAAGAAGAGTTGCAGTCGACCCGACAGTCGATTTCCGAAGGCAAGACGATCGCAGAGCCGCTTCAGCAGTCAAAGGTCTTTCCGGGAATGATGGTCCAGATGATCGCCGTCGGCGAGGAAACAGGGTCGATGGAAGTCATGTTGAACAAGATTGCCGACTTCTACGATGATGAAGTCGATAGCGCGGTCGCTGGACTCACGGCGATGCTCGAGCCCATCATGATGGTCTTCATGGGCGGGTCGATCGGTACGATCCTGATTGCGATGTATCTCCCGATCTTCACGATTGCGGACAGCATCCACTAGGCCAGCGACACGAACCGACACGACACACTGACACTGACATTGACACTGACACTGACACTGAGGGGCTGAGTTTGACGGGCGACGACGTGATCCTCGGAGGGGAAGAACGCGTCGATGCGAAGGCCCGAAAGGAGCTCGCGTGGCTGATCGGCGCGCGGCTCCTGCTTTCGGGTTTGAGCCTCGGCCTGGCGATCACCCTTGACCGCATCGAAGCCTTCGAGGCAGACTCCGGCATCTGGGGCGTCTACTGGACGGTCGCCGCGGCTTTCATGGCGACGATCGTATCCGGGTTGATGGTGACCCGAACGATCAATCCGTCACGTTTTGCGACGGTCCAGGTCGCGATCGATCTGACGATCGTGACGGCTCTCGTCTATTTCTCAGGCGGCGGTGAGTCCGTCTTCACGTTTCTCTACGCCCTGGTCATTCTCTACGGAGCGCTCTTTCTCGATCGACTTGGCGTGGTCCTCAGCTCGGGCCTGGCCGCAGCCGGCTATGGGTTCGTGCTCTTTGGCGCGGAGCTTGGCTGGCTGCCCTCGATGGGCGTGGCCGGACGGGGTTTGCCGCTCTCCGTATTGAGCGCCTATTGGGGATTCTACGCGGGCGCGCTGCTGGTCCTCGGAATGCTCGCGAATTCTCTTTCCTCTGAGCTTCGCCGAACGGGTGCCGCTCTCGATCGCCGAACCATGGATCTTCGTCGTCTGCGCGATCTGCACTTGCGGACTGTCGAGAGCATCGGCAGTGGGCTGCTGACGACGGATGATCAGGGCCGAGTTACTTCGTTCAATCCAGAGGCCGAGCGGATCACGGGCGTGAACGCGAGCGATGCCGCGGGTTGCCTGCTCGACGAGATCATTCCTGGAGCCAGCCAACTCATGGTCAAGGGCGAGGCCTCGCGCGAGACCGAGGTGGGGCGAGAGCGTATTCCCTTTCGAAACCTTCGCGAGGAAGATCTCTTTCTGGGCGTGGCGGCTTCGAGTCTGCGAGATGAGTTGGGCAACCACGTTGGATATGTCGTGATTTTTCAAGACGTGACGGATGTCGTTTCGATGGAACTCGAATTGCGCCAATCGGAACGGTTGGCGGCGGTGGGTGAGATGGCGGCGCGCATGGCGCACGAGATTCGAAATCCGCTGGCTTCGATTTCGGGCTCGGTACAGATTCTCAAAGGGACCAATGCGCTGCAGGAGAATGATCCTGAACAAGTGAGATTGATGGAAATCGTGGTTCGCGAAGTGGACCGCCTGAATCAGCTGATCAGCGATTTCCTCCGATACTCGCGCCCGTCGCCGATCAAACCGGAATCCGTTGTGCTCGCGGATCTGATCGACGAAGTCGCAGAGATCAGCAAGTCGCGCGGCTTCAGCGACCTCGAGATCGTCCTCGATCTAGACCGGGAACTCGTGGTGAGAGCCGATCCAGCGCAGCTGAAGGCCGTCGTCTGGAATCTGTGGAACAACGCCAAGGAGGCGATGAACGGCGAGGGGCGGCTCACGGCACGCGTGAGTCGAATCCCAAGGGACGACCCTCAAGACCACCGGCCTACGCGCCGTAACGAACAAGCTGTGGGGCTCGTGTCGGGTCACAGTCCGGAATGGACGGTGATGCTCGAAATCGAGGATACCGGCCCCGGTATTGGGTCGGACGCGCGGGCGACGATATTTGAACCCTTCTTCACGACGAAGAGGGACGGGACGGGGTTGGGATTGGCGACAGTGCGGAGAATTGTGGAACAGCACGGCGGCTCGATCGAGGTGTTGCCCGCGGCATCGGGAGGGGCTTGCTTTCGAGTCTCTCTTCATTGTGTGGAGACTGAATCATGAGCGGTCGCAAGGCTCGAATTCTCGTCGTCGATGATGAGCAGAGCATGCGGGAGTTCCTCGAGATCTTTCTGCGCCGCGAGGGATACGACGTCGTCACGGCCGCCGATGTGGATACGGCGCTGTTGCATCTAGAGGCCGACGAAGTCGATCTCGCGATCACCGACATGCAGATGCCGGGAAAAACAGGACTCGACCTTCTCTTGGCCGCTCGGGAAGTTTCGCCCGAGACCATCTTGATTGTCGTGACCGCTTTCGGCACTACGGACAGCGCGATCGCTGCAATGAAAGAGGGTGCCTACGATTATCTGACGAAGCCTTTCAAGGTCGACGAACTACGCATCGTCATCGAGAAGGCACTCGAGAAGAAGCTTCTATCGAAAGAGAACAGGCGGCTGCGTCGCGAGCTTCAAAGTCACTCTCGAGATCGGAACATTATCGGCCACAGCCCGGCGATGCAGATCGTCTATGACCTGATCGCGCAGGTGGCCGAGACGAAGACCAACGTTCTTGTCTCGGGTGAGAGTGGAACAGGCAAGGAACTCGTCGCCCGAGCGATCCATGAACAGAGCGATCGCTTTGATCAGCCCTTTGTCGCGATCAATTGCGGTGCGATTCCCGAGAATCTCCTCGAGAGCGAACTCTTCGGTCATGTGAAGGGTGCGTTTACGGGAGCCGTACAGACGAAGGAAGGGCTGTTCGAGGCGGCGAACAGAGGCACTCTCTTCCTCGACGAGATTGGCGAGTTGTCTCAGCCACTCCAAGTCAAGCTCCTTCGGGCACTTCAAGAAAGATCGATTCGTCGCGTCGGCGATACAGTCGATCGCAAGATCGACGTGCGAATCGTGTCCGCGACCAATCGACACCTCGAAGAAGAGGTGGCGGCGGGTCGCTTTCGTGAAGACGTCTACTACCGATTGAACGTGATTCAGCTCGTTCTTCCGCCGTTGCGGGATCGACTGGATGACATTCCGCTTCTGGCTCAGCATTTTATTCGGTCTTTCGCCGAGGATATCGGGAAGCATGTCGAGGCCATGGACGATGAGGTCTATGAAGTGCTCGCGGGTTACGCGTTTCCCGGGAACGTTCGGGAACTCGAGAATCTCATCGAACGTGCGGTGGCGCTGACTCGGGGACCGATCATCGGCACGGACCTGTTGCCGGCGAGCGTGACCGAGGCTCGAGAAGTCAAAGCCGAGGTGCGCATCACCGAAGAGGGAGTCCATCTCGAAGAACTCGTGGCGGACTATGAAGGATCCCTTTTGCGCGAAGCCCTCGTCCTATCCGGCGGCGTGAAGAAGAAGGCGGCCCGACTTCTCGGCGTATCCTTCAGATCGTTTCGCTACCGAGTCGAGAAGCTTGGGCTCGAGGACTCCAACCGAGAGGGCTGACGGTGGCGATGCGGCAAGGCGTGCAGGCCGAAGTGCTGCTTTCGCTGGCCCTGGTGATGATCACGGGCACAGCGCTTCTGGCCGCTTTCTTCCTCGAAATCAACCATACGAGAATCGAAGGTCTGCACGATGTGCTCGGCCGAGGCTTCGCTTCACAGGTCGAGAGTCCCTCCTTTGCAGTCTCCCCGACCGATGGGGGCCTATGGTGGAGGGTCGAGCGCGATGGTCGCGTGTCGGGGGTGAATGCCTCTGCCGAAGATCTCGATTCCGCCACTCGCGAGCTGGCGATTGAATCGCTTGCGCAGGGTCACGCACTCGTGGAATCGGGAGCTCCCTGGGAAGCCATTCGTTTTGCTGCACCGGCGGGAAACTCCCAGCGAGTCGTGGCCGGGCGTATCGACGCACCCGTCTCGGGCCTGATTCTCGCAGTACTCGTCGTGATCGATGTTCTGATCTTTGGCCTCTTCGGCGTCACGCTACTTCGTCGCCGCGTCGTCGGTCCGCTTGGTCGATTGTCCCGCGCGGTCCATGAAATCGGCGAGGGGGGACTCGTAGGAGAGGTTCCCGTCGACGGCGTGCTGGAAATCGAAACCCTGGGCAGGGCATTCAATGAGATGCAGGGTGCGTTGGCCGCCAGAACGGGCGCGCTCGAAAAGGCCGTTCACGAACTTCGCGCCGTCAATGCAAATCTCCTTCAGGCGCGCGACGGACTCGATCGCGCCGAAAGGTTGGCGATGGTCGGAAGTCTCGCGGCCGGCGTGGCACACGAAGTGGGGAACCCGATGGGCGCTCTCTTGGCGTTTCTCGATGTCGCCTCCCGTGATTCAGGACTCGGCGCAGAAGGGCGACGTTGTCTGGAGCGGGCGAGCGAACAGGGTGAGCGCGTACGGGTAATCCTTCGGCAGCTTCTCGATTTCTCGAGGCCTCCCGAGATTGAACGTCGACCCATCGCACTTCCGGAGATCGCTCATCAAGTCGTCGATCTGGTTTCAGCCCAAAAGGAATTTTCGGATATCGAATTCGAGATCGAGGTCGAGAAGGGCGTTGGATTCGCACAGGGCGATGCGAGCATCGCTTCGCAGATTCTGCTGAATCTGGTGCTGAACGCGGCTTTTGCCATGAAAGAATGCACGTCGAAGATCATTCGATTCGAGATCGCAAAGACCACTTCCAGGCGGCGCATGGGTGAGAGAACGACGTCGGTGCATTCCTCGTTGCGGGACGACTCGATCGTCTGCCGAGTCGCAGACTCGGGACCGGGGATTCGACTCGAGGATCCGGAGCGAATCTTTGATCCCTTCTTTACGACGAAAGCGCCGGGTGAAGGGACCGGGCTCGGACTGGCGAATGCGCGACGTCTGGCTCAGGAGATGGGGGGCAGCGTCGAGCTGGATGCGATGGGTTCGACACTCGGGGGCGCGCAATTCGAGTTCTTGCTGCGCCAGGCAGAGAAGCGGGAGCAGGACGAGCCGATCGTGAAGGCCCGAGAAGGCGCCTCTCAGTCTCGAAGACCATAGTCCTTGATTTTGTACAGCAGCGCTCGGTGGCTGATTTCGAGAAGCTTGGCGGCGTGGGTGCGGTTGCCGTTCGTGCGTTCGAGAGCGCGTCGGATCAGCTGCGCCTCGAAGGCGTGTCGTGCCGGCTTGAGCGAGAAGGATTCGTTCGGGTCGGATCGAGCGGAGGACGCCGGTCTCCCCTTCACCGAGCTTCCGATCGAAGGCGGGAGCGCCGCAACTTCGATGCAGTCCCCGTCGCTGAGGATCATCGCTCGTTCGATCATGTTTTCGAGTTCACGCACGTTGCCCGGCCATTGATGCGCGACGAGCAGATCGAGGGCTTCGTCGGAGACGCTGCGAACATCCTTGCCAAGCTCCTCGCGCAGGCGACCCAGAAAATGATCGACGAGAAGAGGAACATCCTGACGGCGATCCCGAAGTGCGGGGACTTCGAGGCGAACGACATTCAGGCGATAGAAGAGATCCTCCCGAAAACGACCCTCGGCCATCTCGAGTTCGAGATCCCTGGCGGTCGCCGCGATCACGCGAACATCAATCTCTTGTGACTTGGTGTCTCCGACCGGTCGAATCTCTTCTTCCTGAATCGCCCGAAGGAGTTTCACCTGAAGCGTGGAGGGCAATTCAGCGATCTCGTCCAGGAAGAGCGTTCCTTTGTTGGCTTCGGCGAAGAGGCCGCGTTTCGCGCGACTCGCCCCAGTGAACGCGCCCTTGACGTGTCCAAAGAGCTCACTCTCGAGCAGATTCTCTGGGATCGCGCCGCAATTGATCGCGACGAAGCATTCGTTTCTTCTCGGCGACTGAGCGTGGATCGCGCGTGCGATGACCTCTTTGCCGGTTCCGCTCTCTCCGGTAACGAGGACGGTTGATTTGTAGGCGGCCGTCCGCTCGAGCAATTCCAGCAGGGCGATCATGCCGTCGGAGGCCGCCACGATCGATCGTTCTCCGACACTTCGAGACATATCGCGCTCGAGGAGATCGTTCTTGCGGCGAAGCGCTTCACGCTCATGTGCCTTCAAGAGCGTGAGGCGAATCTCGGCCGGCTGAAAGGGTTTGGCGAGATAGTCGTAGGCACCCCTCTGGATGGCCTCGACGGCGAGGTCTTCGGTGCCGTGCGCCGACATCAAGATGATGGGAACGCCCGGCAATAGCCGAGAAATCTGGGGCATCAAATCGAAGCCATCGATTCCGGGCATTCGGATATCACATAACACGGCGTCGACTGGCGCTTGCTCGATCAGTTCCAGCGCGGCTTGACCGCAATCCGCGGACAGGACCCCGTACCCCTCGCTGGAGAGGAGAAGTTCCAGGCTTTCTCGCAGAGCTTCGTCGTCGTCCACGATCAAGATTCGATCGAACACCGCCGCCTCCATTCCAAACCGGATCGTCCTCATTCGAGGTCGTCAAGGCTCTCGATTCCTCTCATCGGCCGTCGGCGTCAGGGAATGAAAGAAATTGCGTGCTGTGAAATCACCCCAATTCATGGTGAATGCTCGAAGCCGGTTGCGCTCTCATGAAATGTGATCCACCGCACAACGAAGACGCGTCGAGGTCACTCAAGTCCCTGAATCTCCGGTCCGATACGGCAGGAGTCGGACCCGAACAAAGTTGGACGGGTTGCGGAGGGTGATCGGTGGGTAGCAATCAGGTTCAGAGGTTCCGAGAGAACCTCATGATGAGCAAAGCAGAACTCGCCCGAAAGGCAGGTCTTTCGACGCTCACGATCGATCGCGTCGAGGCCGGGCGACCGAGCCGCCTCGATACCAAGCGCAAGCTTCTACTGGCTCTCGGACTCAGGGTGACGGACAAAGATCGCGTCTTTGGTCTGAACCTCGTCGCAGACGAAAGCCAGAACACGGCAATTGATTCGCGGAGGGAATTCTCGGGATGAATTTTTCGCTACCGAGCTTCGGCAAAGCATCTGTCATTGGACTCGATATTGGATCGAACTCCGTGAAGGCTGTCGAAATCGCAATGAAGAGCAGGGACAAGGGCTTCGAGCTTCGTGGCCTTGGTCAGGCCGCGCTTCCTTCCGAAGCGATCGTGCAGGGCGCCTTTCTCAATTCGAGCGCGATCGTCGACACGATTCGTGAGGCGATCGATAGCGGACGCTTCAAAGGCACCGATGTCGTCGCTTCGGTTTCCGGCCATTCCGTCATCGTGAAGCGAGTGAATCTTCCAGAGATGACTCGAGAAGAACTCGAAGATCAGATCCAGTGGGAAGCCGAGCAGTACATCCCCTTCGACGTCAACGAAGTCAATCTCGACTTTCAGATTCTCGCATCGAACGAAGAGGAGGGGCAGATGGATGTCCTTCTCGTCGCAGCGAAGAAGGACCTGATCGACGACTACTACCAGGTCATCAGTGAAGCCGGCCTCAATCCGGTAGCGATCGATGTCGCGGGCTTTGCGATTCAGAATGCGTTCGAAGCCAACTACGAACAGGATCCTGACGCCGTCACGGCGCTCGTGAATATTGGGGCCCAGGTCGTGAATATCAACGTTCTGCGAAACGGCATTCCTGCATTCACGCGAGATATCATGACCGGCGGCGCGCAGTACACCGAGGAAATCCAGAAGGCGCTCTCCGTTTCATTCGATGAAGCAGAGAAAATCAAGATGGGTGGCAGCGATGCCGGTGCGAGTGCCCAGGACGTAATTCCGCAGGAGGTCGAGCAGGCGGTGCGAAGGGTCTCGGATACGGTCATCGGGGAGATTGCTCGTTCTCTGGATTTCTTCGCCGCGACGTCCGCGGATGCACGGATCACGAAGGTCTTGCTCTCGGGCGGGGGATCGAAGATCGCCGGCTTTGCGGCGGCCTTCGCGGAGCGAACCGGCCTCGAGACGGCAGAGCTGAATCCGCTGGCACACATGCTGCCGAGCAACGGTTTCGAAGCGGAGTATCTCGAGACGATGGGACCGCTACTCGCGGTGGGCATTGGACTGGCCACGAGGAGACTTGACCGATGATGATGGAAATCAATCTACTCCCGCATCGCGAGGCCCGTCGAGCCGCGGACCTTCGAGAGACCGGCGCATTGTTGCTGCTCGGTCTCGTCGTCGTGCTTTCGGGGATTTTCTTTGCCTCTCAGAGTGTGAAGAGCGACCTCGCAGCTGCCGAGGCGAGCGTTGCTCAACTGCAGGCGGATATCGATCGCTACAAACCCCAGCAGGCGCAGGTTGCAGCGTTCAAACTGCAGAAGAAGGAACTTCAGGACAAGCTCGACGTGATCGATAGCCTCGAGCGAGCACGCAGTGGCCCCGTTCGCATGCTCGACGAGTTGTCGGCGAACGTACCCGACCGACTGTGGCTCACCTCCATCAAGACCAAAGGCAAGGGCATCGAACTCGAGGGACAGAGCCTCGACACTGGAGTCGTTGCTGATTTTCTCCGCGGGCTGAACCGCTCGCCCTTCTTCAGCAACGTGGATCTCGACAAGACGAGCGGAGGCAAGGTCGTACGTGGCGTTCGCCTCGTCAATTTCGT
>CAWLAJ010000031.1:0-21997 GCA_963854795.1 Deltaproteobacteria bacterium UBA4427
TCTCGAAATGCTGTGGGAGAAGGAATCGATGAAGCGGTCCGGTCATCTCGATGTGGCGATCGTAGGTGCCGGGTTCGGGGGCCTCTATGCGATTCACCGCTTGCGTCAGCTCGGACTCGAGCTGCGGGTCTACGAGGCGGGCAGTGGAATCGGCGGAACCTGGTTCTGGAATCGATATCCGGGCGCGCGCTGTGACGTCGAGAGCATGGCCTACTCCTATTCGTTTTCGCCTGAGTTGGATCGCGAGTGGGATTGGAGCGAACGCTATGCGAGTCAGCCGGAGATTCTCGACTACGCGAATCACGTCGCCGATCGGTTCGATCTCCGGCGCGACATTCAGCTCGATACCCGGATCGAATCCGTGCACTTCGACGAGTCCTGTGGCCGCTGGCTTCTTCGTTCGGATTCCGGCGAAGAGGTTTCCGCGCAATTCGTCATCATGGCGACCGGCTGCCTCTCTTCCCGAAACACACCGGATTTCGCCGGGCTCGACTGCTTTCGGGGTCAACATTTCCACACCGGTGATTGGCCGGAGGAGGGTGTTTCTCTCGAAGGGAAGCGCGTGGGCATCATTGGAACCGGCTCGACGGCCATTCAAGCGATTCCGCCGCTCGCGCAGGAGGCCGAGAGATTATTCGTCTTTCAGCGCACGCCCAACTACTCGATGCCAGCGCGGAACACCGAAATGTCGGAGGAATATCGCTCGCGAGTTCGCGGCCAGTATGTTGAATTCCGAAAAGCGTTCTTGAGTGGTCTCTTCGGTCTCGATTTCAATCCCAACGATCGCCTCGCCGTGGACACGCCGCCCGAAACGCGGACGGCGGAATTCGAGAGTCGCTGGGCCGCCGGAGGGCTGGGCCTGATCGGCGCTTTCGCCGATCTCTTCGTGAGCGAAGAAGCGAATACCACGGCCGGAGACTTCATTCGCGGAAAGATCCGCGAAACCGTCGACGATTCCGAGATTGCAGAGCTTCTCTGTCCCGACACGATGGTGGGATGCAAACGTCCGTGTGCGGACACCGGCTACTACGAAACCTACAACCGTTCGAACGTCGAGCTGATCGATATCCGGGACGCACCGATCGACGAGATTACCGGCGACGGCGTCGTGACCGGGGGCAAGGAATATCCCCTCGACGTGATCGTCTTTGCGACCGGCTTCGACGCGATGACGGGCGCTCTCTTGCGTAGCGATATTCGAGGCGTGGGAGGTCTCAGCCTGGGCGATCGATGGGCGGAAGGCCCGAAGACCTATCTCGGTCTCGCAATCGATGGCTTCCCCAACTTGTTCACGATTACGGGACCGGGCAGCCCGTCTGTTCTCGCAAACATGATTCCGGCGATCGAGCAGCACGTGGACTGGATCGCCGAATGCCTCGAATACATGCGGGAGGGCGGCTATTCCAAGATCGAAGCAGAGCCGGACGCCGTCGAAGAATGGGTCGTGCATGTGAACGACGTGGCGAATCGCACGCTCTATCCAACTTGCAATTCCTGGTATCTGGGCGCGAATATTCCCGGCAAGCCCCGTGTTTTCATGCCCTATCTGGGATTTCCGCCTTACAAGAAGAAGTGTGACGAGGTCGCGGCGAATGACTACGAGGGTTTTGCCCTGGGCGGTTGAGTTTCGTGAGCGAGACCGAAGGTCATGAGATGCGGTTCGGAGAAGGTCGCATCAGCGCTGCGCTCTCGCTTGTTGCCGTGCTCTGTTTCCACTTCCCCGAATACCTGACCACGCCCGAGCTTCGCGCCGCCTATCCCGTCGACCTTCTGCGTCATCTATTGCGTGTAGGTATGTCGCTCGCAATCGTTTTCGGTGCGTTGGCGATCTTCTTGTCGAGGTCCATGCGTCTGGGGTTCGCGGGAATCGCGACGACGCTTCTCGCCCAATCAATGGCTCGGCGGGGCAAACGTCTACGTCGATGAATTCGAGGCGCCGGCGATTTCGTTCGGATTCGATTGGCTCGTTTTGGCACTGCTCGCCAATACACTCGTCTTCGTTTTCATCGAACGTGTCTGGTCCCATCGACGGGAACAGAAGACATTTCGTCCCGAATGGAAACTCGACTTCATCTACTACGTCTTCAACCATCTCATGGTCAGCGTGGTTCTCTTGTTCACCACGGCATTTTCGGAGGGCCTCTTCGGCTGGGCGGTCGACCGTGATCCTGCCGATCTATCTCCTCGGCTTCGCTGAATCCGCGATCAACGCCTACGTCGTCTGGGTCGGAATTCAGGCCGTGCTCATTCACGCCAACACGAGCATTTCCTTCGGACCCTTCGGGCTTGGCCAACGCTTCCGAGCGGACGGAGAGCAGGGGTCGGGTCGATCCTTGATTCTCGGCAATGGTCGGGGCGACTGGAATCGAACCAGCGACCTCCTCGCCCCAAACGAGGCGCGCTACCAGGCTGCGCCACGCCCCGACCGATCACCACGGAGAACCCTTCGAACTCGGCTGCGAAAGCCGCCGTCCGGGTGGGCTCGAATTGGTACCCGACTTGTTCCAGAACGGGTAGCTCGGGCTGCGCTTCTGCGGCATTCCCGATCGACGCGAGACGAGGCCCCAACCGTCTCGGCTCGACTTCTAAGTATCCGAATTGCTTGAAGGATCATTCGGGGGCAAGAAATGGTCGGGGCGACTGGATTTGAACCAGCGACCTCTTCGCCCCGAACGAAGCGCGCTACCAAGCTGCGCTACGCCCCGACCGAGCGCCGGAGTATGACGCCTTCACGGGCGTGACTCAAGGTGGGAGCGAGGGGTTTCGGACCTGCCGCGACGGCGATTCGGGCTGGCCGCGTCCGCAAGGATCCTACCCATCCCCTGTCGATCGCGCGTGTCCTAGGCCCCGGCGCGTGCGGCCGCCCGGAGCGTCTCGATCGCGAGTTTTCGATCGTTCTCGGCGAAGACGGAGGTGCCGGCCACGAAGACGTTGGCTCCAGCCGAGGCCGCGCGGCCGATATTGTCCTTCGTGACACCGCCATCGACTTCGAGATCGATCGCGAGGCCGCGACTTTCGATCCAGCCGCGAATCGTTTCGATCTTCGGGAGCATCGCTTCGATGAAGGATTGTCCGCCGAAGCCGGGGTTCACGGTCATGACGAGAATCTGGTCGGCTTGCTCGAGGGCGAATTCGAGGCTTTCCGCGGGGGTGGCCGGATTGAGTACGGCGCAGGAACGAACCACGCGATCCTTTCGTTCGCCGATTTTTCGAATCTCGCCGAGGGTGCCATGGAGATGGGGGCAGGCCTCGACGTGGACGCCGAGGATGTCGGCGCCAGCGTCGATATAGGCCTCGAGGTAGGACTCGGGCGATTCGATCATGAGATGCACGTCGAGGGGCCGGGTCGCAATCTTCTTGATCGCCTGGACGACCGGCGGGCCGATCGTCAGGTTCGGGACGAAATGTCCATCCATCACGTCGACATGGATGAGATCCGCGGATTCGATCGTGCGGAACTCGCTCGCCAGGTTCACGAAGTCGGCTGCCAGGATCGATGGCGAAATCAGGATCTCGGACTCGTTCGCAGCGCCTTTGTGGGTCGTGCCAGCCATGGCCATGTTGCTCCTCGCGTTGTCGCTCCTTGCGTTTCAGGTGCTTCGAATCAATCGCACGGCGAAGAAGCCGTCCATGCCATGACGATGAGGGAGCAAGCGAAGGAACCCGTCATCATCGATCAACTTCTGGATCGCGGCCGGCGCCTCCTCGCGCTGTGCGACCTGCCATTGACTGCGAGTCGCCATGAAGCCTCGGATCACGTCTTCGTTCTCTTCGGGTGTGATCGTGCAGGTAGAATAGACGAGGCTGCCACCCGGCCTCAAGACGCTGGCCGCGGATTCGAGAATCGCTCGCTGGATCTTCGAGAGCGCCTCGAAGTCTTCGGGCCGGACTCGCCAGCGAGCGTCCGGGTTTCTGCGTAGCGAGCCGAGGCCGGAGCAGGGTGCATCGACCAGGATGCGATCGAATTCACCCGTCTCGAGGAGATCTTTGAGGGATTTGGTCGCGTCGCGCTCCAGGGTTGCGACGCCGCCGAGTCCCAGCCGTCGGACTCCGCGGCCTACGAGATGCAGTCTGCGGGGATGGCGATCGAGAGCGAGAATATGCCCCTCGCCATTCAAACGCTCAGCGATTGCAGCCGTTTTCGTTCCGGGGGCAGCGCAGGTATCGAGAACGCGCTCGCCCGGCTTTGGATCGAGGAGATCCACCACGAGCTGTGAGGCTTCGTCCTGGATACTGAATTGTCCCGCCATGAAGCCAGGATCGTGGCCGGCGTCCCCCTTTCGACCGAGGATGATTCCGTCCGGCGAATGACGACAGGGTTCGGCTTCCGGGAAGCGCTCGCGAAGCTCGGGCAGAATTTCGTCGCGAGTCTTCTTGGTACGATTCACGCGAATCGTCAAGGGCGCCGGCTCGTTCATGGTCGCCGCGAGCTTCGCCGCTTCCTCCGCTCCGAATTCCGAGAGCCAGCGCCTTGCCAGCCACTCGGGCAGCGACCCGGCGTGCACCAGGTATTCGAGCGGGTCGTCTTCGAGCTTCGGAAATTCGATCTGGTCACCTTCTCTTGCCAGACGTCGAAGGACTGCGTTCACGAGCCCGGTCGCGCGCTCGAGTCCCATTGCACGCACACAGCGAACGGCCTCGTCGACGGCCGCGTTGGCGGGAATTCGATCGGAGAAGAAGAGCTGATAGGTGGCGACGCGAAGCGCACTCGTGACCAGGGGTTCGAGTTTGCTGAGGTCGCGATCGAGGGCTTTCGCGATCAGGTAGTCGAGGCGGCCGCGCCAGCGAAGCGTTCCGTAGACCAACTCGGTGGCCAGAGCGCGATCGGCAGCCGGGATCCGGCTGTGAACCAGCGCGTGATGCAGGGCGAGATCGGCGTAGGCCCCCGCCCGCTGAACCCGCTCGACGACGCGAATCGCGATCATGCGGGGTGCCGTGGGGCCGGCGGTCTTGCGCGATCCGGCGCTTGGCCCCGGCCAGCGCTTTCCGCGCCCGCCGCCTTTGCCGCCTTTCTGGCCTCCACCCTTTCCCGTGCTCGTGGTCATGACGTCGCCCTCGATCGGGTTTTCGGAGCGTCTTCCGGAAGTGCGCAGCGCACGTCGTCGGGAAGCTCGAATCCGCGCAAGAAGTCGGCCGTCGGAAGTGCCTTGCCGCCGGCGCGCTGCATGACCAGTGGCAGGAGCCAACCCTCGCCGGTGGCGATTCGAAGCGGGGCATCGCCGGCCTGGCATTCGATCGAGCCAACCTGCGGCCTGACACCACTGGAACCTGCCTCGCCGACGACGGGACCCACGCTCTCGAACGTCGTCGTCGCTGCTCGGCTGATCTTGACTTCGACGCTTCCGAATTCTTCCTCCAGGTCGCTGACCAGGGTCAGCGTTCCTCCGGGCTTGGGCGACAGCGCATGCACGCGGCGGGCGAGCGCATCTGCGCCCTCACGGAGATCGAGCAGGGCATCGGCCTTTTCGAGCTTCGGTGCGAGGCTTGCGCGACTCTCGTCCTGTTCCGTCCATTTGATCTCGTCGCTGGCGATGAGATTCGTCGCCAACTCGATCGCCAGACCGGCGAGTGCGCCGAGACGATGGGTGAGTTCTTCCGTGTTCTCGCGCTCTTCGATAGCCGTTCGCATGACGAGGCCGACCGGGCCGGCATCCATCTCCTTTTCGACCCGCATGACGGAGACGCCGGTTTCCGTCTCGCCGTCGAGTATCGCCTGCGCGATTGGCGAGGCCCCACGATAACTCGGCAGCAGGCTCGCGTGGGCATTGATGAGATATCCGCAGCGAGGCATTTCGCGAACCTTCTTCGGCAAGAATTGTCCGAAGGCGACCACGATACCGAGATCTGCGCTGAAGGATCGTAGTTTCTTGATCGTTTCGGCATCGCCCACCTTCTCGGGCCGAAGAAGTGGAAGCCCTTGTCGGAGCGCGACGGCGGAAACTGGAGATGGGGACTCTTTGCGGCCACGTCCTCGCTGGCGGTCGGGTTGAGAAACGACGCCCACGACCTCATGGGGGCCGGCGATCAGATTCTCGAGGGTCGGGACGGCGATCTCGGGTGTGCCGAAGAAAACGATGCGAAGCGCGGACATCGCGCGATCACTCCTCTTCTTCGAGAAGTTGCTTCTTGCGTTTCTTGACATAGAGGCTGCGCTTCAAGCGACTGATCCGATCGATGAAGAGGACGCCGTCGAGATGGTCGACCTCGTGCTGGATACAAACCGCACGCAAACCATCCGCGCGTTCCTCGATCGCATTGCCCTCGAGGTCCATTCCGCGAAGGGTGATCGTCGCGTCGCGGTCGACATTGGCGACATAATCGGGAACAGAGAGGCAGCCCTCCTCCCAGGTGATACTGCCCGCTCGTTCGCTGATCTCCGGATTGAGGACCACGATCGGGCTTTTTTCGCCCCCCTCCTCGTTCCACTCGGTGTCGATCACGAACATCCGAACGGACGCGCCCACCTGCGGCGCGGCGAGTCCAATTCCGGGTTCGTCGTACATGACGTCGATCATGTCGCGCGCGAGTTCGCGCAGATCGTCGTCGACGTCGGTAATCGGCTTCGCGACTTCCTTCAGCCGCGGGTCGGGGAATTTGACGATTTCTCTCAGGGGCATGACGCTCTCGACTTCTCGTACTCGACGCTTGTACTCGGCTCTATCTTTCGCCGCTCGATTCCCGCACTCGACACCGGCTCGGGCCTGCCCTGCGCCGGGAAGCGCTAACTCTCTGGAACAGAAGGGAAAACGCGCGTTTTATAGCATGTTGACCGGGCGTGCGTCGAGGGCGGTCTGGACGGAGCGCGGGAGTCGCTTCGCGGCGCGAAGTTGGGCCTGCGCGACCCTTCGAAGCGTCGCGGCATCCGCGCCCTTCACCAGCAGCATGAAGCGGAATCGGCCGCGGAGTTTGGCCAGCGGGGCGGGCGCCGGACCGAGGAGTTCGATCTCGGCGCCGATTGGCATCTCCGCGCGCGCGGCGAGCGCGAGCGTGTCGGCGGCGTTCTTGGCGACCTCTTCGTTCTCGTCATGGACGATGGTTCGCATCAGCGAGGCGAAGGGCGGATAGCCGAGCGCTTCACGATGGCCGATTTCCTCGGCGTAGAAGGATTCGAAGTCGTGACTGGCAACTGGGGCCAGCGCGTAGTGGTCGGGGACGAAGGTCTGGACCACGACCTTTCCGGGTCGATCTGCACGACCCGCACGGCCCGCGACCTGGGTGAGGAGCTGGAAGGTTCGTTCGGCGGCGCGAAAGTCGGGTAGATGCAGACCGATGTCGGCGGCGATGACGCCGACGAGCTGGACGCCCGGGAAATCGTGGCCTTTGGCGACCATCTGGGTCCCGATCACGATGTCGACCGCTTCGTCTTTCAGCGCACGAAGAACACTCTCTGTGTGTCCACGCCGGGCAGCGACGTCGCGGTCGAGGCGCATCGTGCGCGCAGTCGGAAAGACGCTCTGCACTTCTTCCTCGAGGCGTTCCGTGCCGACACCGAGCAACGCAGTCTCGGGGTCGCCGCAGCCATGACAGGTTTCCGGAACCGCACGCACGTGGTCGCAGTAATGACAGCGAAGATGATGCGCGGCGGCGTGAAAGACCAGGGCGACGTCGCAATCATCGCAGCGTTCGGCGTGTCCACATTGGAAACAGAAGATGCGCGTGGAGAAGCCCCGCCGGTTGAGAAAGAGAATTGTCTGGCCGCCCTGAGCGAGGGTCTGCGTGATTGCGGTTCGCATCGGCTTCGAGAGAATCAACTTCCGTCCGCGTGGATTCTTCGCCGATTCCTTCGCCAGGTCGATGATTTCGACGGCCGGCAGCGGTCGTCCGCCCACCCGCCGTGGGAGCGAGAGGCGTCGCATTTCGCCTTGGTCCGCCCGGTATCGGGTCTCGAGCGAAGGCGTGGCCGAGCCCAGGATGAGCGGACAACTCGCCGCTCGGGCGCGCCGCTCGGCGAGATCGCGTGCGTGATAGCGAAAGCCCTCGTCGTTCTTGTAGGCGCCGTCGTGTTCTTCATCGACGACGATCAGACCGAGCCTGTCGAGGGGCGCAAAGAGCGCACTGCGCGCGCCCACGGCGATCGCGGTCTGACCGGATCGCAATCGTTCCCACTGCGCGAGTCGGTCGCCCGGGCGCAGGCCGCTATGGAGGACCGCCACTTCATCGCCAAAGCGCGCGCGCACGCGCGCGACGATCTGATGGGTGAGCGTAATCTCGGGAACGAGCAAGAGGGCCTGGCGTCCGATTTCGAGGGTTTGCGCGATCGCGCGCAAGTAGACCTCCGTCTTGCCGCTGCCCGTGACGCCATGCAAGAGAAAACGTTCGTCCGCCTGGCGTTTGATCGCGTCACGAATGGGTCGCAACGATTCCGTCTGATCTTCGGTGAGCGTGACCGTGCCGCCGCCGTCGAGAATCGTCTCGGTTGCGAAGAGTCGGGGGCGTTCGTCGAAGACAACGATTTTCCGTTTCGCGAGTGCACGAAGTAGCGCCGTCGCATTCGGATCTCTCTTTGCGAGCGCGCGCGTTGCGAGACCATGAGAGGCGCTGGCGATCTTCTCGAAGAGCGCGGCCTGTTTGCTTGCACGAGATAGAATCGTCTTGAGCGTTCCTTCGACGTCGACCTCCGGCGCGATCCGGACCATCCGATCGGTGGGCACACGCGCTTTGGGCGCGAGGATTTCGATCCGCCGCTTGAGCAGGCCGTCGAGGACGAGGTCGTCGATGGCCTTGGAGAGGCGGGTTCCCGGGATGGCGCGCTCGAGCGCGGCCAGGGTCATCGGCTTGCCCACGAGCATCTCGAGGATCGCGCCAGTCTCTCCGGTCAACGCTTCACGGATCGAGAGTCCGTGGGCGATCATGCGCTCGGCTCGCGGCGTCAGCGCGTAGGGCCTCGCTATACGCGGCGTGGAGCCGGGCGGCAACGCGTGTGCCACGGCGAGTCCGATCGGCGCAAAGATCTCGCGCGCCTCTGCGGCCAGGATTCGAAGCATCGATTCGTCGACGACGGGCTCTTGATCGACGACGGCATCAACCAGGGCGAGCGTCCCGGTGTGTTCGCGACCGACACCGCCCGTTTCGCTCGCGCCGTGCTCTGCGAGGTCCAGGAGATCTTCGGGAACCACCAGGCCAACCAGGAGTTGGCCCGCGAAAGGAACGCGTACCCGGGTTCCCGGTGCCGCCTCCGCCTGCCCCCCGCCGAGTCGATAATCAAAGAGCTGGTCGAGGGGAACCGGCAGGGCGACGCGCACGATCCGCTCGTCTGCGGCATCGTCTGGACCCGGCGGCGCCAAGCCGTCGAAGAGGGGGGCAGTCATGGCGAGATCCTACGCACGGCGGGCTCGCGTGGAAAGGCCGAGAATTCGAATCGACGAATCCGGGGGGACCCGTTCGCTCGTCGTCGACGAGACCTTCGCCTCCTTCTATCGGCCGGGCGAGATCGCAACGCATTGTGTCTGGGACGCGATCGCTGCGCCGCTCCTGTGGCTGGCTCCCCAACGACGTCGGCGGATTCTGATCCTGGGACTCGGTGGCGGGTCGGTCGCGCGCATTGCGCGTGCGCTCGCGCCGGAAGCCGAGATCGTCGGCGTCGAACTCGACGCGGAGATCGTGCGAATGTCACGAGAACATCTCGAGCTCGACGCGCTCGATGTTCGTGTCGAGATTGCGGATGCGCTTGCGTGGCTCGAGAAATCGAAGGGGCGCTACGACGCGATCCTCGAAGACGTCTTCATCGGGCAAGGCGATGCGGTTCACAAGCCCGATTGGATTCCCGAGCCCGGGCATGCCCTCGCGTTCGCCCGTCTGGCGCGCGGAGGCGTCTTCGTCAGTAACACGCTCGATGAGCATGGGCGGGTGGCAGCCGCGATGCGCAAGCGGTTTCCGGCCCTGGTATCGATCGAGACCGAGGAATACGACAATCGGGTTCTCGTGGGCGGGTCAGGCGAGCTGACTGCGGCCTCGCTTCGACAGTGCGTTGCCGAGTCGCCCATTCTTCGAGAGAGCCTGGAAATCCTGTCCTTTCGAACGCGATAGCGCGCTCACTGACACTGGCTGGCGATCGCGATCGGTGGCCAATCCTCTCGTTTTGGTCGGCAACGGTTGAATTAATCGATCGATTGATTAATTTAACGGCCATGCCGCCCGATATGCCGATTCCAACGGGGACCCGCCGACCTGGCCGACCACGCCAAGCCGAGGCCGAGGGCGGAGAGGTTCGGGACCGTCTGCTCGACGCGGCCATGGAACTGGCGTCGGAGCAGGGATTCGAAGCCTGCGGGCTGCGCGAGATCGCGGCCCGGGCGGAGGTCAGTTCGGCCATGATCGCGTACTACTTCGGCGATCGACAAGGACTCTATGAGGCCATGTACCGGCGCGCCTTTGATCGGGTCGGCGACCAGGTCCAGTCTCTGATGTCGGATTCCGAGCGAACCGGGGGAGACCGACTCGATGACCTCATTCGGCTACAGGTCGAGTCGATTGCCGCGGACCCCTGGCTTCCAAAGCTTCTCGTACGCGAAGTGCTGCTGCCCGGAGCGTCTCCTGCGCGAGACCATTTCGCGAAGAGTGTCGGTCAGGGGCCGCTCAGGATACTGGCGGGGTGGCTCGAAGAAGAACAGGCGAGGGGGGCGATGCGGTCGGACTTCGATCCGCGTATGATGGCGATGACGATCGCAAGTCTGACGGCTTTCCCGTTCCTGATGTTGCCGATCGTCGGTGCCGAGATCGATCTCGAAATCGATGACGACTTTCCGAATCGACTGATCGAGCACAACCAGAAATTACTCGCCCTAGGACTCCGCGCCCGCACGGAGGAAGAAGAATGAACCCGTGTCCCAATCGGGAGGCGCGTCGTGTCTTGTCGATTCGTCTGTCGACGGCCGTGCTGGTGGCGGTCTGGATCGTGCTGTCGCTCTTGCAGACGGCTTGCCAGGACCCCAACGCTTCGAATCCGGAGGCGGTCGCGGCGACCCCGATGCCGAAATCAGAAGCGCGCCTTCGCGTCCGAGTGGATTCCGTCCGTCGAATGCGCCTGACGACTTCAGATCGCTTGACCGGGACGGTTCGCGCTTTCCATCACGCGGACATCAACTCGGAAACGCAGGGACGCGTTTTGCATCGTCACGTCGAGGCCGGTGCCGTCGTCGAAAAGGGTCAACTCTTGATCGAGCTCGAGTCCTCCCGACTCGAACTCGAGTTGCGTCGGTCGCAGGCGTCACTCCGCGCGGCACGGACTGTTCTTTCTCATGCCAAGCGCGATTTTGCCCGCGCCGAGCGTCTGCTGGCGCAGAATGCGATGAGCACGCAGAAGTTCGATGACCTTCAACATGGGGTCGATCGAGCCAGCGATGAGATCGCGTTGGCCGAAGTCGCGCGCGATACGGCAAAGAGAAATCTCGAAGACACCCGGATCACGGCTCCCTTCTCGGGCACCGTCGACGCGCTCAGGGTCGACGTCGGTGATTTCGTCACGGCGGGCGTTTCCGTGGCAACTCTCGTGGACTTGTCCCGTCTGCGCGTCTTCGCGGGCGTGACCGCACGAGAAGCCGCGCGCCTCGAACCGGGAAGTGTGGCGCGCGTGACTTTCGCGGATCTCGGCGGCGCCGCCTTCGAGGCCACGCTTCAGAGTGTGGGTCGCGTCGCTGGCGGGCGCGACGGAACCTACGACATCGAGTTGTGGTTGGATCCGAAGGATACGCCGATGCGCGACGGACTCGTCGCACAAATCGAATTGTCGGATCCCAATGAGACTCCAAGTCTGCTCGCCCGTCGGGCTGCCATTCTACGTCGCGAGGGATATCCGTCGGTCTTCATCGTACAGCAGCAGGCGGGAGGTGCCGTCGCGTACGCCCGGCGCCTGCGGACGGGCCGCAGCGATGGCGAGTGGATCGAAGTCCTCGATGGTCTTTCTGTGGGCGACCTGGTCGTCTGGGATGGACATTTCGCCCTCGATGATGGATCGAGTGTGATCATCGATGGCGCGCCGAGCGATCCCGTCGCTGCGGCGTCGCAGAAATAGCGGACGATGGAACGACTCGTCCGCTTCTTCATCTCACGCCACCTACTGGTCAACGTCTTGACGATCTCCGTCATCGTGCTCGGTCTCTTGACGATGATGCGCACCAATATCGAGGGTTTCCCGGACGCCTCGATGCCGATCTTCATCGTCTCCGCGAATCTCCCGGGCGCGTCCGCCCGCGATGTCGAAACGAAGATCACGATTCCGATCGAGGATGAGCTTCGCAATGTCGACGGGCTTGACAGCTATACGACCGTCATCACCGACAATCGCTCGGAGACGACCATCGAACTCGCCGCAGACACTTCGAACGAGGAGATCGAGAGAAAAGAAAAGGAGATTCGAAACGCAATCGACGCGATCACGAATTTTCCGGAAGAAATGACAAACGAGCCGATCGTCTTCGCGATGGACCCCTCCAAACAGCCCATCGTCGAAGTCGCAATCGCTGGCGAGAGAGCCAATTTGCCCGAGGCCGCACGCCTGCTCGAGCGAGCATTGCGCCGGACCCCCGGCGTGGGAGCGGTCGAGAGAGTCGGTCTTCCCGATCCGGAACTCCGCGTGCTCGTCGATCCGGCCGCCGCCCGCGCGCATAACGTCGCCATTCTCGACATCGTCGCGGCGATCAAGAGCCGCAATGTCTCGGATACTGGGGGCGTGCTCGAAAGCGCCGGTGATCGCCGACAGGTCGTCATGTGGAGTCGCTTCACCGATCCCTTCGAAGTCGGCGACGTCATTCTTCGCTTCGAAGACGAGGGACCCCTGCGCGTGGCGGATGTAGCGCGTCTCGAGCTCACACGGGAGGATGTCGGTCTGATCGCGGGGACGAATGGGCAGCCGGGCCTATCGCTGATCGCGGTGAAGAAGTCGGACGCGGACTTGATCCAAACACGCCGCAACATCGCTGAGACGCTGCGGGGCGTTCAATTACCACCCGGCATCACGACCACGATCGTCAACGACGCCTCCTTCGAAATGCAGAACCGCCTGAGTGTGATCGCCACCAACGGCGCGATGGGGTTGGTGATCGTCGGGGTGATCGTCTTTCTCTTTCTCGCCCCGTCGGCCGCCTTCTGGGTTTGCGTGGGGGTGCCGCTCGTCATTCTCGGCGTGATCGCGATGATGCCCGTCGTCGGAATGACCATCAATTTCATCTCGACGATCGCGTTCGTGATCGTGCTCGGCATGTTGGTCGATGACGCAGTCGTCGTGGCAGAGAAGATTCTCTTGCGCCGTCAGGACGGGTTGACTCCGGCGGAGGCCGCCGTGTCGGGGACTGTCATGGTGGCGCGTCCGGTGATCGCTTCCGCGCTGACGACTCTACTGGCCTTTGCGCCGATGTTGGCGATCGGGGGTATGGCTTCTCGGATCATCTGGCAGATTCCGGCCGTCGTTTGTATCGCGCTGGGCATCTCCCTGCTCGAGAGTTTTCTGATTCTGCCCGCGCACATGTCGATGATTCGCGGGGACGCACAGCCCCGACCGAAGCGTGCCTTCGTCCTGCGAATCGAGAAGCGCTACCGGCGCGCGCTGCATGACACGCTGCTGCATCGGGGAAAGGTGATCGCCGGCTTCGCGGTCGTCTTCTTCGTGATTCTCTTTGGCGTCGTTCCGCGGATGGAGTTTCAGTTCTTTCCCCAGGAATCGGCGCCCGGTTTCTCGATCAAGGTCACGATGCCGCCGGGCACTCCAATCGAGCAGACCGAGGCGAACGTCGACGCGATTCAGGGTCAACTCGCGGAGCTCATCAACGAAGACTTGATCGCGGTGACATCGCGAGTCGGCCATCAGGATTCCCAATCCTTCTCGCGCGAGTACGGATCGTCGGAAAATGAGGGAATCATCTCGGTTCATCTCCATCCAGGGGCGAAGTCGCGCAACGCGCAGGAATGGATCGAAATCGCTCGCGCCGGTCTTCGCGTTCCCGCCGCCGCCGAGATTCGATTCGAGGTGACACTCGATGGTCCACCGGGCCTCGAGCCCGTCAGCGTGTATGTCCTGGCCAACGACCATGTGATCCGGCGACAAACGGGTCTCGCGCTCGCGCAATTTCTAGAGGACATCGACGGCGTGGTCGACATCTCGATCGACGAGAAACCGGGCATGCGTCAGATCGATCTCAATCCCGACCCGGAACGTCTCGCGCGAAAGGGGCTCACGGCGGAGGATCTCGGTCGTACTCTGAAGGCCGCCTACTATGGCCTCGTCGCTTCCGAGATTCGCGATCTCGAAGAGACGACTGAAATACGCGTCGTTTTCGAGCCCGCGGCGAGACGATCCCTGGACGCGCTGCTCGAAACGCCGATCCGAAATGATCGTGGCGAACTCGTGCTGCTTCGAGATGTCGTCGACCCCGTCGAAACGCCGGCGCTTGCCAAGATTCAACATCGAAACGGCCAGCGCTCGGTTCTGATCACCGCGGGCCTGTCGGCCGAAGGTGGGCAGACGGGAACGACTGTTGCCGAACGGATCGAGCAGGAATTTCTGCCATTCTATGCCGGTCGATCCGATGTCCAGATCGAGATTTCTGGCGAAGTCATCCAGTCACGAGAAGCGGTCGCCGATCTCGCCTTCGTTGGCGTAGCGGTTCTGCTTGGAATCGGCGCCGTGATCGCGATCATGTTGGGCTCGTTTCTGGAAGCCTTCTTCGTGATCGCAGTCGTGCCCTTCGCGGCTGTCTTCGTCGCCCTGACCTTCTGGGTGCACGGCATGAATTTCAGCCTGCTTCCGCTGATCGGAACGATCGGCCTCTCGGGCGTCGTCGTGAACGCTTCGATCGTGATGGTCGACTCGGTTCATCAGGCGCTTCATCGCTTGAAGGTCGGTGCCAGCGAAGACGAACGAAAGGAAGTCGTCATCGAAGCGTTGGTGGGACGCCTTCGCCCGGTTCTCGTCACCAGCCTCTCGACTTTCGGTGGCGTCATGCCGACCGCCTATGGCTTTGGCGGCTGGGACGCCATCATGTCGCCGATGTCGTTGGCGCTGGGTTGGGGCCTGGCGCTTTCGTCGATCGTGACGCTCTTTCTGGTCCCGTCGCTCTATATCGCTGCCAGTGACATCAACCGGAAGCTCGCGAGCCTGCGCTCGGCCCAGAGTTCCGACCGGTCTCATACGTTGGGCCTGTCGGCCAGGGACGAAGCGGCCTGATCCCTCTGGTTGGGTGCCACAAGCTGCTAGTCCGCGTAGTCGCGCCCACGGGCCTTGGCTCTTTCGCGCGCGCTGGGATTGACCGAGGGTCGGAAGGGCACTTCACAGACGACGGCATCGACTGCGGTACCGGGCGATTGCGCGTACGGTTCGGGAAGTTCGACCTTGAGTTCCGTTCCGATCTCGCAGAGCTCGAAGGGCACATAGGCCAGGGCGATATTCGTGTCGAGTTCCGGCGACCACCAGGGCGACGTGATGTAACCGACGCGGGTTCCGTCGGCGGTCGTCACCAGCCAGAAGTCGGGTGCGTAGTCGGTGATCGGATTGCCACCCAAGCGAAGACCGACGAGCTTTTGCTTGAAGGGAAATCGCCCGGCATCGATCTCGGTTCGCTGGCGCTCGAGCTCGCTTTTGCCCACATAGTCCGCGCTCTTCTTGCGCGGAATCTGATACGCGAGATTCACTTGAAACGGAGAGGTCTCGAAATCCATGTCCTGACCCCAGGAGAGAATTCCGGCAGCGATTCGCCTGTGGTGCGCGGGCGCGATGACTTCGAGGTCGAATTTTTTTCCGGCTTCGAGGATGCCATTCCAGACCGCCTCCGCATGGAGCGACGCGTCGATCACGTACACCTCGTATCCCAGCTCTCCGGTATAACCGGTCTGACTGATGATGACCGACACGCCGGCGACCTCCGTCCGCATGAGTCCGTAGTAGGGAACGTCGCGAATGGCTTCGCCAACGAGATCAGCCATCAGGCCTTGCGAACGCGGACCCTGGATCTGAACCGGGCAGACGTCGATTTCGTCGATGTCCACATCCCATTTCCGTCCCAGGTTTGCGGCCTGCAGCCAGAGCATGAGATCGCTGTCGGCGAGCGAAAACCAGAACTCGTCTTCGGATAAGCGGAGCAAGACCGGATCGTTCAGGATGCCGCCCTGTTCATTGCAGAGAATGCAATAGCGGGCCGCCATGGTTGAGATCTTCGTTGCATCTCGTGTGATCACGAAGTTCACAAAGTCGCAGGCGCCGGAACCCTTGACGCGAATCTGGCGCTCGACGGCCACGTTCCACATCGTGACCCGATGCACGAGCGCATCGTATTCCGCCATCGTGCCGCCGTCTTTGGGCAGGACATAACCACGAGGGTGATACATGCGGTTGTAGATCGTCGCCCGCCACGCTCCGGCTTCGACCGAGAGATGCCAGAAGGGCGACTTGCGAATTCGGGTCGAGATCAACATCTGGACCGGAGTGGGACCCGACTGACGCAGATTGATTGGAACCAGTCGGTCGCTCTGGTCGACGCTCGGTACGTTCGGATGATCCTTGTTTGGATCTCTGCTTTCCTGAGTCATGGGTTACTCCCGCTACGCGGTTCAACCGCGGATTCGTTCGTGGGTTGGATCGTAGAGCGAGCCCCGACCGACGACTTCGACCGTCATCGGGTAGTGGCCATCGCCCATTTCGTCGAAATATTCGAGGAGCAACGACGCCCCGACGCGAGCACGCTCGCGTGGCAGGTACCCCATGACGGCAAATTTGCCGAGCGACGGACAATAGGATGCGCTCGTTGTATAGGACCGTCGGCCCTGATCATCGACGAGCGTGCGTTTGCTCGTCGGGTCGAGGATGGGCCAGAAGCCGACCGGATAGCGTGCGATCGCCCCGTTCAGCGACAGGGTATCGAGGCTCAACGTAGACAGGATTGCAGCTGGCTTTTCGTCGCGCTGCCTAACATAAGACTCCTTCCCGACGAAATCGGCGGCTTTCGTAGCGGGCCTCGCGACGCCGGATTCGAAGGCGTTGTACTCCGTCTCGAGGTCCGCGCCCTGAAGCCGGAAGCATTTTTCCAGCCGACGGCTGGTGGCGTAGGTTTCGATGCCGACCGGAACGACTCCGGCATCGAGAAAGGCGTCGAAGAGCGGCTCGCCGACAGCCGGGTCGTTTTCCAGATAGAGCTCCCAACCGAACTCTCCGACATACGAGATGCGGGCGGCCCAGACCGGGATCTTCAATCCGTTCGGCAATGTCAATTCGAGTTCCCGAGCCGTCGCGAACGGGAACGCTTCGTTGCTGAGGGCCTCGGGTGTCGTGAATCGGCCGAGTACCTCACGGGCCTGCGGGCCCCAGAGTCCGAGGGTCGCGAGATCCTGTGTCCGGATCGAAATGTCGGCGTCGAGGCTCCAATCATCTCGATGGTTTCGGATCCACATCCAGTCGCGGTTGCCGTCGGCGCCCCCCGTCACGACGCGATAGTGATTTTCGGCCCGTCGACAGATGGTCAAGTCGGCTTGAACGCCGCCGAAGGCGTTCAGGAAATTCGTATAGATCACGGACCCGATTCGTTTGCGGCCGCCGACCTTGGCAACAGAAAGCGCTTCGAGAAGTTTTTCGGCGTCGGGGCCGACGATGTCGAAGATCGCGAAATGAGAGAGATTGATCATGCCGACGCGGTCGCTCATCGCGAGGTGTTCGGCGTTGGCGAGCTCATAGGGGACATGCCGGCGGTCCCACTCATTCTCACGAACCGGAACCTTCGAGAGGTAGTCGGCCAGCTGTTCCCGATTCGATTCGTAGGCATAGGCGCGCTCCCAGCCCGCGATTTCGTTGTCGAAGTAGCCGCCGAGTTCCCGTTCGCGTGCATGGAAGGGACTGCGATAGAGATCGCGTCCGCTCAAGTAGGGCTCTCTCGGATGGACGGGCGGGTTGTAGATGGTCTGGGCGTTTTCGAAACAGCGACCGCGGACCTGATCGGGTTGCTTCTGGATCGGATAGAAACGAGCGATATCGGCGGAATGGAGATCGACCGAAGGCGCGCCGTTCACGATCCATTCGGCGCAGAGGCGCGCTGCGCCGGGTCCATCCTTCACCCAGACCGCCTCACATAACCAGAATCCGCGAACCTCGGGACTCTCGCCAATCAACGAACCTCCATCCGTGGTGACCGAGAGCAGGCCGTTGAAGGACAATCGTTCGTCCCAGCCGAGATCGGCCAGGATCGGAACGGTTTCACTGGCCTTCGTCAACGCCTCCGCGACCTGGTCGAGCTCGAGGTGCCGCATCGAGGGCGAAGTCTTCGTTCGATCCGGGTTGCCAATATCACTCACGTCGACCAGTCGCGGTTCGCGCTCTTCGTAGTAGCCCCATTCGAGCATCCCGCCTTCCGAGAAGCCGGTGTCTCGTACGTACGCGGAGTTGCCCTGATCGCGCAGCAGCGGGTGAACGAGGAATTGATCGGTTCCCTGGATGCTCTCGAGTGGGCCGAAGAAGAGCAGCGGGTGTTCGACCGGCCAGAGGGGAACGGGCACGCCCGCGAGGCCGGCGACCTCGGGACCCCAGATGCCCGAGGTCACGACGACCAGGGGTGCTTCGATGCTTCCCTGTCGAGTCTGCACCGCTGTTATGCGACCGTCTTCGATCTCGAAGCCCGTGGCCGGCGTATTGGTAAAGGTACGCAGAAAGCCATCGTCCACGCCTCTCTTCACCATGTCATGGACCAGATCGATCGAGCGCGGAACGACGAGGCCCGCATCCGGATCCCACATCGCCCCTCGAATCGACGATTCCTCGAGCAGCGGAAACTTCTCTTTCGCTTCCGTCGCCGAGATCAGGCGGACGTTGGTTCCGAACGCCTTCCCCGATCCCACCTTGCGTTTCAACTCTTCCCAGCGCGCGTCATCGCCGACGCGACAAACTTCGAGCCCGCCTCGTTTGAAGAAGAAGCCTTGCTCCTGGTAGAACTCGCGGCTGAACGCCGTCGTCCAATTGGCCAGCTTGTCATGGGCCGTATTGAAGATGAAGTCGGATGCGTGCGAAGTCGACGAAATGTCCGAGGGAATGGCGCCCGCCTTTTCGAGGCCGACGACATTCCTGACTCCGAGTTCACCGAGGAAGTGGGCGAGGGAAGCTCCGACGATTCCGCCGACGCCAACGATGACGACGTCGGCTCGCGTGGGAAAGAGGGCGCTATTAGACAAGGCGGGCGGGCTCCACTCGTACGATTTCGAGTTGTACCCTCCGGGCGAGAAGAGTTCAAGCTTTTTGTCAGGCGGCTGCGGCGTCGCGATCGCTCTTTTCGAGCGAGTCGTCTCACTCACGCCAGGTCCCGAGCACCCTGTAGGCCACCGGCTGCACGACGAGAGTCAGCACAGAAGATCCCATCAGGCTGAAGAAGCCCAGCTGGCCCGGACTCATGATCGCGGTGAGGATTCGCTCTTCTTGCGAAAGGCGAAGAGGTCGATCGGGATGAGCACGGGCCCATGTTCGCGGCCGGCCGCTTCTTCCATGGAATCGATGTGGTGATAGACCATGGAAAGAAGGATCAGCGAGACCGACTCGTCCTCGACCGGGATGTTCTGCGCGTCTCCAGACCGAAAGGTCACGTTTTCTTGAGGAACATTCGAGATCGCCTGCGCCAGCATCGACCGTGAAGGATCGACACCGATCACCGTAGTCTCGAATCGATTCGCCAGGGCTCCGGAAAATCGTCCGGTGCCACAGCCGAGATCCACGATCGTCGCCAATCGCTCGCCATCCGCGAGGGAGCGGGCGATCGCGTCGAGCCAGATGTCCAGCTTCGCGCGCGATAGTCCTCGCGCTTCATGGTATCGGTCAGCGACGTCTGTCTCGTCGTAGTTCATTGGATCATGCCTGCGTCGGCCGAAGTCTCGTCGCCGGCGACCGTCTCATGGGATCGACTCTTCCGGTAGACGGAGATATTGATACATCTCCGGTGCCTGGCTCGCCGCCGGATAAAACCCGTAGCGTTCGTAGAAGGGAGTCTTCCCGGTCGCCGAGAACAGGCCGACGAAGACGCGATCGGGGACTCGCTCGTCGAGCCACTGCATCAATCGGTCCATGATGGCTCCGCCGACTCCGCTTCCCTGGCAGGACGGAACGACCAGCACATCCTGGACATAGAGAAAGAGTGCACTGTCTCCGACGATTCTCGCCATGCCGACGGCTTCGCCGTCCTGCTCGGCGACGACCGAATAGAGAGAGTTCTCGAGAGCGCCGGAAGCGGATGGGGCCGTGATGTAGCGGGACCAGCCGACCGCGTTCGTGAGCTCGAGGTATTCGTCGAGTGTAGGTTTCCGATCCACGATGCGGATTCGCTCGTTGGAAGCGCGAGCGGCGTCGATTGTTTCAGGATGCTTTCGTCTAGGAACCGGAAGGCGGGTGCTCAGCTACCCATCTTCTTGAGGTCTGCGAGAACGCCCTTGGCGACGGCCTTGAGTGTTTCGAAGACCCCTTCGCCCGTCGTCGCGCAGGCCTCGAACTCGACGGCGCCCGTCGGGTTGCAAAGCTTCTGCAATTCCTCGAGCGGTGCCGCATTGGGCAGGTCGCGCTTGTTGTACTGGATGACGTAGGGAATCTTGTCGAGGTCATAGCCCTGTTCTTTCAGGTTGACCTTCAAGTTGTCGAGGCTTTCGAGATTGGCTTCCATGCGCTCGATCTGGCTGTCTGCGACGAACACGACTCCGTCGACACCCTTCAAGATCAGCTTGCGACTCGCGTCGTAGAAGACCTGGCCGGGAACCGTGTAGAGATGGAAGCGCGTCTTGAACCCGCGGATTTCGCCAAGCGCTAGCGGAAGAAAATCGAAGAACAGCGTACGCTCGGTTTCGGTGGCGAGGGAGATCATCTTTCCTTTGACGTCCGGATTCGTCTTCAGATAGATGTGCTGAAGATTCGTCGTCTTCCCGCAGAGCCCTGGACCGTAGTAAACGATCTTGCAGTTGATCTCTCTCGAGCTGTAGTTGATGAAGGACATGTGCGCCTTGTTTCGGGTTGTCCGAGCTATTTCGTTTCCATTCGGGTACCGCCCGATCCGGTATTCTTGGCTCAACTTGTGACTTGTGACTTGCTAGTCAGAGAAGAGGTTGTCGATATCGTCGTCCGTAATTTCAGCGAACGGCGATCCGTGTGTCTGGATTTCCGTTTCAGCCTTCTTGCGAATGTCTTCGAAGAGTTTGGCCAGCCCGTTCCCGGCCTTCTTGACTCGCAATCGGACGAGGCCGAGCGAGCTGCGTTCGTCGAATACGACGACCAGGATCATGCGGTCGCCGACCAGGGTCATGTGCAGGTTGTCCCGCTCGCCCTGATGAAAATGAATCGGGAATTCTTCCTCGCCGACGATCTTGGCGAGACCACCGGTCGCGGCCACGCATCCCGCGGTGAGACTCGCCAGGCTCGTGCTGTCGATTCCCTGGAGTTCGCCGGCCTCGGCGATCAGCTGTCCAGCTTTGTCGACCACGAAAATGCCCTTGGCGTTGGCATCTCGAACCAGCTTTTGGATGATTTCGAAGACTCGATCGAAGTCCTCCTGTTGCATCACGAGCTGGGATTCCATCATCGGCATCTGCCTCTGTAACCCTTCGGGAAATGGACCCTTTTACCAGCTTACCCCGCGATGGGTCCAGCCGGCAACGCCCCGCTGTACAACGACATTCGCGGCGAGTCCGTTGGGGTGCTTGAACAGGGATCGGCCGGCTTTCCCCCTGCCTTTAGGTTCGAGCGTGGTTTATTCGCCGCGTCAAGGTTTTCATTCTGCAACTCGCGTCGTAACTCATTCGGATAGAGATCGTCGATTCTTGATGGCGCGGCTCACCGTGACGTGATCTGCGTACTCGAGCTCGCCGCCGAGTGGCATGCCCGACGCGATTCGCGTGACTCGAATGCTGGCTCCGGCTTCGCGGTTTCGCAGCTCGAGTCGGTCCGCGATGAAATACGCCGTGGCGTCGCCTTCGGCAGTCGGATTGGTCGCCAGGATGACTTCCTTGATGTCCTTGTCTTCCACACGGCTTTCGAGCTCACGGACTCGAAGCGTCTCCGGCC
>CAWLAJ010000032.1:0-21067 GCA_963854795.1 Deltaproteobacteria bacterium UBA4427
CCGGCTGTCAAAAGCCCGAATACGAGAGACACGTACGCCATGCTGTTCTCCTATTCGTCCTGCTACGCGCGTTAGGTCTAGACCGGACGAGCGCTTCGTCTGGCTGCGAATCCCCATCTCGTCTTCGTGATGCGTCCATCGACTGAAGCCATTGGATCGCAAGTTCGCGCGTTGCAAAGAACCTGGATTGCCGACCACGATTCAACTCCCGACTGAAGTCCTGGAAGGGCTTCGAATGTCGGGCCGGATCTGAAACGACCACGGCGAGCCGCAGTCCGTACTTCCCGAGGCCGTGCAGGAGTTCGCCCGCAAAACCCATACTCAGATCAAGGAAATCATCGGGCACCGCTTGCTCGTCCAGGAGAATAGCGCCCGCGGCCGTCGGGCAAGAGCCGCTCGAGCGTTGCGAAGACCTCGGTTGGGTAAGGTGGGCGAGTCGCGTAGGCCGCCGCAACTCTCTCGTCTTCGAACTGAGCAGCGAACTCCTCAGAAAGATGTGACGGCTTCGCTTCCATGCCCCGCTCGCCCAGCTAACGGCTCAGATGCTCAGCCCCGAGGCGCGAGCTCGTAGATCCAAAGGTAGCCGGATGTCACCGCCTCCATGGGGACTTCCGTCCCGCCCGCGTACTTGCGGCTCAGCGCCGCCAAAAGCGGTGCCACAACAGAGGCCTCATGGACGCGAACGAGCTGGCGCGCGTAGATATCGTCGCCGATGCGGAGCAGAATGCGCGGGTCCTTCTCGGCCTCGAGCGGCCACTGTTTCCAGATCTTGCCCCACCACGTCGTCATGTAGCCGCAGGGGATATAGGCCTTGCCCTCGTGATGAAGAATCCAGGTCGTCCGCGAGCGTGCGGGTTCGAGCAGCTGGAACTCGACCTCCCCCACATCGTTGACGAAGGACCAGTCCGGCTCGGGGCCAGTGACCAGCTCGCCGCTCGTGAAGGGTCCCCCTGCCATGATGGCGAGAGGACCGTCGGCGAACCGGGCTCCAACGAGCAGACCGGCGATGACCAAGAGCAGCGCGGCGAGCAGGCCGCCCACGATTTTCAAGACGGATCTCATGACAGTTCTCCCGGACCCGGCCGTCGCTCCACTCCACGGGACGATTCTTCCATCTCGAAGTCTCGCAGTCGCGGTTCGGAATGTCGTGCCGTCCAACGGATCGGCGTCCAACTGCAGGCGGCGACATACCGCCGCAGGTTTGAACGCTGATACGCTAGCAGAAACCCACGCCCACATTGAAGGCGCGCATCCGCCTGATATCCGCGAGGCCTTGTTAGGCGCCCTCCACTAGGCGTGGACTCGCGATCGCTCCTGGATGAGCTCGTCCTAATAGAGGACGAGCTAGGAGCCTGACCCAAGACTCGTCGCGACGCCCATGCGCCGATCCATCACCGCTGCGTGCATTGCGAGACCTTGCTGTAGCTCGCGACAGCTGCGGCCCCACGCCTTCCCAGCGGCGCGTCTCGACACCTGGGCTTCCCACGAGAGTCTTGGGTCAGGCTCCTAGTCATTGATCCGTCGAGGTCGATGCTCCCGAACCAGACTCAACAGATCTTCTCCGAACCGCTCGATCTTCGCCGGTCCCAGTCCCGAGATGCGTGCCAGCGCGTCGAGCGAGTCCGGCTCTTCACGATCGATCGCGAGCAGGACTCGCCTCTGGAAGACCATGTAGGTCTTCCAGCCGAGCGCGCGGGCCGTTCTCTTTCGGTAGTTGTCGAGGGCGCGCGCGATGTCTCCGCCGTAGCGCCTACTTTGATTGGACGCAGATCGGGGGCTGGACGATCCGGAGCCCTCCGCGCGTGGCGAAGACTTCGCGGCCCGGACCGGCTTCCCAGGAATCCAGACCGTCGGGTATTTCCGGCCGGTCTTCTGCAAGCGGCCTTCAACGAGGAGCGAATCGATCGTCGCGAGCAGCGCCTCTTCGCTGTGGTCGCTGAGGGTCCCGTACTCGGGCAACGTGAGTAGGCCACCGCGTGACAGCGTCTTCGCCTTTCCACCCCGCAACGCCTGCGCGAGGTTTCGACGTCCGACGGGCCGGCTCAGTCGATCGACCGCCGCAATGATCGTATCCCTTGGACTGCCCGAAAGCGGCTCGACGAATGCCGCTCGACGGCGCCCAGGCGCGGAAACATCGGCGATCGCGACCGTTCCCAGACAAGCATCACATCGGCCACATTCGGGTTCGTCGACCCGCGCCGTAAAATGCGAAACGAGAGCCTGATGGCGACAGCGAGTTTCGGTCGCATAGCGTTCGATCTCGGCGAGGGCGTCCTCGCGCCTTCTCTCCTGCGCGGCGCCCGTCGTCGATCTTTCGGCGAGCCGTCGCTGGGTCGCGAGATCGGCCAGGCCGAAAAAAAGAAGACAGAGAGCGGGCTCACCGTCTCGGCCCGCACGTCCGGCTTCCTGGTAGTAGGCTTCGACGCTGCCGGGCGTCTGGAAATGGACGATCAGTCGAACATCGGGGAGATCGATTCCCATTCCGAAGGCATTGGTCGCGACGAGAACCCGAGTACGACCCATCTCGAAGGCGACTTGCGCGCGCGCTCGAGCGAGTTTTGTTCGACCCGCATGATAATGACCGACTCGTACACCTGACTTGCGAAGCGACGACGCGACACGCTCCGTCACTTTCCGGGTGCTGCAATAGACGATGGCTCGACCGCGCCCTCCCCGGCCGCGAATCTTCGCCCGATCGATTTCCTCGAGAAGAACTTCGAGGCGCGCGCTTTCGGTTCGGATCGCGCGAACACCGAAGGAGAGATTCGGCCGATCAAAGCCCGTTCGAACGACCAACACGTCACGAAGCCCGAGCCGCGTCTCGATTTCCTTCAAGACCATCGGGGTGGCCGTCGCCGTGAGCGCAATCATCGGAACGTCGACGACGTCACGCAATTCAGACAAGAGCATGAAGTCCGGACGAAAGTCATGGCCCCATTGACTCACGCAGTGGGCTTCGTCGATCGCGAGGAGCGCGATCTTGACGCGTCCGAGCATGCGTCGAAAGCTCGCCTTGGCCGCCCGCTCCGGAGACACATAGAGCAGCTCGAATTCTCCGAGCAAGAAGCTCGCGACCGCCGCGGACTGCTCGGCCTCTTCCTGATGACTATGGAGCGCCGCGGCGCGGATGCCTCGACCGACGAGCGCGCTGACCTGATCCTGCATCAAGGCGATCAACGGCGAGATCACGATCGTCGTGCCGCGACCCGCGCGCGCCAGCGCCAGAGCCGGAATCTGGTAACAGAGCGACTTTCCTGAGCCCGTCGGAAGAAGAACGATCGCGTCGCGACCGGCGAGAGCGGCATCGACGGCATCGGCTTGTCCGGGTCGAAAGTCGGCATGCGCGAAAACGTCCGCAAGGATCCGTCGCGCTTCCCCCAAAGACGCCGATTCGCTCATCACCATTAGATATCACGCCGAGCGATCCGGAGCCCCCCATTCGGCGATGCGATCCGAAGACCCGAGGACTAGATCCCCACGATCGAGCGAACATCGTGAGCCGAGTCGCCCTCGAGATGGGCCGCGCAAGCGATGAGCTCGACTCGATGGCGGGAACGCTCTCCGCCCTCGCCCGGCGAAACGACAGTCAGCGATGTATTCGCGATCACGAACGGCGCCTCCCCGCTCGCATGCGCCTCGCGTTGATCTTCGCTGAAAAGATGTCGCTCGATCAGCGACCGCAGAAAGAGCCCGTGCGACACGACCGCGAAATGACGCGCCTCGGTCGACCCCGAATAACCGTCGACCCAACGGCTCTCGATCTTCTCCCACATCCGATCGACCCGCGCGTCAAAGACTTCCCAGGACTCGCCCTCTGGAGGCGTATATCCCGGCTCGAAGGGATCGAAACCGAGATCATCGTAGGGGGTACCGCGAAGTGCGCCGAGGTTTCGTTCTTCGAGGTCGGGCTCTTCTTGCGCGGACAGACCCGTCGTGGCCTCGATCGCCGCAGCGGTCATGCGCGCGCGCGGAAGATGGCTCGTCCAGATCTCAGCAATCGGAGCCGAAGCGAGACGCTGACCGAGCCGAGCTGCCTGTTCGAGGCCGCGTTCGGAGAGCGGGGTTTCCGCGACCTGGATGATTCGATTGCGGTTGCCCGCGGTTTCGCCGTGTCGGATGAGAAGAAGGGCCATAGGTGACGTCGAGAGTAGCGTGCCGGATTCGGAAATTCGTCGCGGCCGGCACGCACGAAGGGCGCCGGCGGATCGTCGAGGTCTCGGCGAGCGCTAGTGAACGGCGGCCGACAGCGCCGAGAAGATCTGAGCCAGATATTTGGGTTCGATCATGAGATGCGAGACTGCCGAGACGACTTCATCGCGCACGTTGATGCGCAGGCGAAGGGAGAAGACGACCGTGTCGGAGGGCGCATGCGTCTTGACGAACATGGCGAGTTCCGAATCCTCGACCAATTTGCCGTCGCGGAACTGACACTCCTTTTCGAGGATCTCTGAGAGTCCGACGGCGATGCCTGCGAGGAACTCGCTCCCAAGCTTTACGAAGGTCTCGAGTGGCCTTTCATCCGAGGCCATCTGTGCCCAAAGCAGAGCGTCCTCGGGCTCCAAGACAATGTTGAGCGATCCAGGCAGGGCGCCTTCGAGCCGTCCGATCACGCCGGCAACCAGATCCTCCGAGAGCCGCATGCCGCGCTCACCAAAATCGCAGAGCGCAGTGGCGCGGATCTCGAGGACTTCGGTCTCGGTTTCGCAGCCACTGATTTGCGCCAAAACGGGCTCGGCGGCCGCGGACGCTGCCGCGAAGAAGCCGTGAAGCGCAATCATCTGTTCGGTCGAAATTTTCAGGGGGGTCATCTCCGGGTACTCGTCTCCTTCAACCATCAAGCTATCGTCCATCCTTGACATAGAAGAAGGGTTTTCCCATCACATCATCGCATTTTTACCCTAATTGCGGACGATCTGCACTTGATTCGCAGCGCGCCTCATCGGCTAGGTGGCCGGAGACCCAATAACCATGCCTTCGAAGCCTGCCAGGCCGTCGACGGACTCGCTGCGACCGATTGTTCTCTCGAACGACGACGGCGTCGAGGCACAAGGCCTGGCCACCCTCCACGAGTTGCTGGCTCCCCAAGCCAACTGTCTGATCGTGGCGCCGAGCGGTCCGCAGAGCGGGGTCGGACATGCGGTCACCACGAAGCGACCCATGACCTTGATGGAACTCGGACCCGGACGCTTCGGGCTCGACGGGACTCCGGCTGATTGTGCGCGAGTGGCGCTCGGTGGCCGAGCCGCCTTCGCGCGCCAAGCACTCGGGGAAGCAGCTCGCGCCCCCGACCTCTGGTTGATCGCCGGGATCAATTACGGCGCGAATCTGGGTATGGACATCTACATCTCGGGGACGGCGGCCGCCGCTCGCGAAGCCGCCATCCTGGGATTCCCCGCGATTGCCATCTCGCAATACGTGGCCAAGCATCGAAAGCCCGATTGGGAAGCGACCGCCGAACGAGCGCGCCAGGCGCTCGAAGTCCTCTTCGTGCGCCCGCCTCGCCGGGGCACCTTCTGGAACGTCAATCTGCCCCACCCCGCCGACGAATCGACGGAACACGACATCATCTTCTGTCCACTCGACCCGAGTCCGCACGCCTTCGAATACGAGAGGCAGGGCGGCGATCTCCACTGGGTCAGCGATTTCCACGCGCGCCCCCGACTCGACGGACACGACACCGCAACCTGCATGGGTGGCCAGATCTCGATCAGCGAATTGCCGATTCAACCCTTTCTCGAAAATTTCGGTTGAGACTGCAGATTGACCTTTGACTTCGGCGCCCATAGCCGATACAAAGCGCTCAGCAAATGAAGAGGGGACGATTTCTTTCGATGTACGACTGTCAATCCACATCCACGACGCTGACGCCGACCGGATCGCAGACGTTGTTTGCCAGTTCAATGGCGACAACTCTGGTCAGGACCGTCGGCTGCTCGCAGGTCAGCGACTGTTCACAGGTCGCGGACGCCTCGACGGTTTCCGACGTTGAACTCGCCGAGTTCGTCGGATCGGCGCGTCGACCGTGGACGGACAAGTCGTCGAATGACAAAACCGAGGGGGACTCGAGGATCGAGTCCGGAACCGAAAACGAGGTGATGAGCGCGTAGCGCCAGGAAATCCGAGTTCTCGCCGAGAACCCCTCCCGCCGACAGGCCGGAGGGGTTCTCGGCGTTTCGGGGCTCGACTTGAATTCTCGGCACGGAGAGCCCGTGCGGGGCAGAACTTCAAGCCATCCAAAAACACTCATATAAAGGAGACAGGACCATGCAGCGAAAATCCGAAGTCAAGACCCGCGCCGAACTATTCGTCGACCACGTCGTCTGGAATGCGGCCGCCGGTGCCGCGCTGGCGGTCATGGTCCTGCTCCTGCTCTGCTCGCTGCAGTGGCTCGATCGGATCGCACCGTCGCCGGTTGCCGGAAATCCTGCCGTCGGCGCATCGGCCGAGTTCACTCAACCGAACGGCAGCGATCGGAAGCCCAGGGAGGTCGCAGCCGTCAACCGGCCGAGCGGGTAATGGGATCTCGGCTCGTCGATCCCGGTCCCGGCCTGGGTCGAGAGCCAGAACGACGGAAGCCGATCGACGGAGCGAATGACTCGCTCCGCGGGTCGGCTTCCAAGGTCGGCACCAGCGGGACGCGAATAGCGCGACCCGGGTCGCCGCAACTCAGCGGCCGAGACTCTCCCCGAGATCGCTGGTCGCATCGTCGAGACTTCCGGCGGCGGAGTCCATTGCATCGCTCGCCGCGTCGCCCGCGTCCTCGACAGCGCCGGCCACACTCTCGCCCGCGTCGCTGATCGCGTCGCCGGCCTTCTTGGCGGTCTCCTTTGCATCATCGACGGCGTCATCGACCATCGCCCCGGCGTCGTCCATGATTTCGCCCGCCGACTCGGCGACCTGATCGACGGTCTCTGCGACGAGATCCGCCGCTTCCGTCAAACCGGCTTCGACGCTACCGATCGCGCCCTCGACGGCATTGCTCGCCGACTCCTGTTGTTCGCTGCATCCGGCAACCATGAGTCCAAGTGTCAAGCCAGTGGCCGCCGTCCACAAGATCGCTCGACCGACTCTGTTCTCTCCATTCATCGACATCTCGAATCCTCCAACCCGATTATGGGCCCGGCGTCACCTCCGCCACGCCGATCCCGTTTGAATCTCCGATTCCATCTCCCTTTTCTCTACGTCCCCTTCCGCGTCGCCCCCCGCGTCCTCTCCAGTTCATCAACGCCCCGTCGAAACAGGGCCGCACCGACGAGACTGAGCAACCCCAATCCAAGACCGGCGCCGAAGCCCGGCTCCGGAATGGCGGCGAGTCCCGCCGGCGTAAAGATATCAAGACTCAGGGTCTCGACGCTCGCGCCCGTCGTCGGATCGATCACATTGTAGAAGGTGCGGACTCCCGTGAACGCGGTTCCGACGAGATAGAGCATACCCGAGATCGGGGAGTAGCTGAGACTCGCGTCCTCGCGAAACTGGCCGGAGCCGGCCACCTGGTTGGACGTGCAGGGCGAGGGCGGGCAGCTCGAGAGATCGATCTCGTAGAGCCCGTCGGGACCGAAGGGCGTGGCCGCGAAGAGCTTTCCCTGAAGGCTGTCGTAGGCCAGGCCCGTGAACTCATGGGTGTCGAGCCAGATGAGCGAACCGAGAAGAGTCGTCGACGATGGACCGGCCGGATCGATCGAGCGGATCTCGCCGAAAGTTCCGCCCGCTTCGAGGACGAGCAGGCGATCATCACTCGCTGAATTCGTCGCGCCCGGGTCGTAGGCCATCGAGACGATCTCGAGCGCACCGTTCGAAATCGTCCCCACGACCGAGATGATCGTTCCCGCGACTGGATCGACGGTCACGATCGAGTCGTCGCCCACGGTCGGGACGACACCGAATAGCGTCGACGAATCCCAGGCGTAGGCCAACCCTCGAATGTCGTCGGCGGCGGGTGAGAATTGAGCCAGGGTCGTCCATTCCCCTTTCAATGCCGAGATGCGCAGCGCATCGTCGGGTGGAGCACCCGCCGCGGTCCCGGGCGCGGCCGCCGCGATCAGTTGAACACCGGCATCACTGAAAACGCCACAGAGCCCGCCCGAACAAAGACCATTCGTCACCTCGGTGCAGACGGTGCCGTCGGCCAGGATCGCGCCACCGTTATCGAAGCAACTGCATTCGAGTCCGCTCGCGGTCGTGGTTCGACCCGCCTGATAATCGGTGCATTCGCTCGCAGTCATGCACCCGCCGAGGCCGGGAATCAGAATGGTCTCTTGCATGATCTGACATTCCGCGTTCGAAACATGGTTGAGACAGGCGTTGTGTCCCCGTTCATGAACGATCACCATGGGGAGCGTCTCCGAATCGAAGGAATCCACCGTAACGATCATCCAGAGCGTCGGATCGTCATTGCCATTGCCGGAGCAGCTCGGACGGAGTGCGCAGCCGATCGACAACGGCGCGGATCCTCCGCAGTAGTTGATGCTATCGATCAGAAACGCTCGCGAACCAAGACCTCCGGTGCCCGCGATCGTGTTCTGTTCCGTGAACGTATCCAGCACGTCGAGGCCATCGCCGACGGTTCCGAAGGTCGTGACCGATACGTTGCGACCGAGTCGTGTGCAGCAGGGGGCGTCGAAGGGGCCCTGCCCGCCTTCGAGGAGCTGGTTTCCGCTCGCCACCGAAGCATCGATGACGACTTGCCAATAGGCGAGATCCTCGCCTGCTCCCGCATCGATCAGGTCGACATGGACATACCAGCTGAGTTCATGGAGATCGACGTCGGGTGCGGCCGCCGCGATCGGAGCCAAACCCCACAAGGTGAGCAATAGGAGTGCGGCGATCGTTTCCACGTCGCGCCGACAACGCGATGCCCGCCGGCACCGGAGCCAACACAGAACCCTGGCGGGTCGGGCGAAGCGCAAATGGTTCAACGCGCCCTCTCCCGAACTCGCTTGGCATGAAGAGCACGGGCTTCGCGAAGTTGCTGCGCGAACTCTGCGTCGGACTGCCCGCCGCCCGCGCGATCGAGTACTCGGCCAGCCTCCGGCAGTCCCGTCTCGGCCAACGACACGAGGACCGAGGTTCGGGCCAGGCGCTGCAAGCGCGCACCGCGATGCTGACGAAAGGTCCAGTCGGGCGGGCCCTCGATCATCAGCGTTTCCAGATGCCGCAGCGCGCGTCGGTCGAAGCGGGCGAGATGACCGAGCGCGAAGGGAAGAGCCTGCCAGGCGCGAAACGTATCGCGATCGATCTCGCCATCGCGCGGCGCGTCGCGCCAGGCGAGAATCGCCGTCATCGCGTCGGGCGAGCCGCAGAGCGCGAGCGCCAGCATGATGCGTCCGTGACTCGGGCCCTCGGCAGGATCGGCCAACATCGCGACCAGCCTCGCCGCACCGGCTGGACCAATACGTGTGGCGGGCTCTTCCGGCATGCCCTCGAAATGGACGCTGCGAACAAAATTCTCCGTCTCCTCGACCGTGAGTGTCTGGGCGGCCGCGGTGCTGGCGACGAGGAAAATGAAGAGGAGCGTCGGGAGGCCAGGGATCAGGGTCGAAAGGCACGCATTACGCGACGAGACGCCGACACGCTCGGAGCTCAGTCCGATTCCCGCGCCACCGCTCGCCCCAAGACCTTCCACCGATCTTCCACCCCGACACATGACGAATCGCAGTCTAACAGTCGATGTCTCACGACGGCCTTTCAAGAGACGTTGACATAGACGTCAATTCCGCGATTCTCGCTCTCTCGAAGTGGGTCGCCCTGACGTGCAACACAGCGGCAATTTCTTCGAAGTCGATTGAAGGCGCTGATTCTCTGGAGCAATTCCGATATGCCTGAAAAATACCTTCGCCGCGACGGGCTGCCGCTCTTGCTGCGACATACGGGTCCGACGACCTTGCCCGAGCAACCTCCGCAGGCCTTGACGGGGCCGACGGTCCTTTGCCTGCATGACGCCGGGCTTCAGAGTTCGATCTTCAGTGACTTGATGACTGCACTCGGCCAAGACCTCACCTGCTTGAGCTTCGACCTCCCGGGCCACGGACGATCGGGCAGCCTCGACGCCCTTCCCTCGGTCAGGGAGATGGCGGAGATTGCCACCTGGATCGCCAGCTGGTGCCGGATCGAGAGGCCGATCCTGGTCGGCCACGGCATGGGGGCGCTGGTCGCTCTCGAGTGGGCGAGCCGGCAGCCGGACGCGGTCGGCGGCCTCGTGTTATGCGGCCTGGGTCGTACCCTCGGACTCGACGACAAAACGATCGAGATCATGCGCCAGGTCACGTGTGGGAAAGCACCGCGCCCATTCGATCCGACGCGGGTCGCCAAGGATTGCGCGCCGGAACTCATGAAGCGCGCGTATATGGAAGGCATTGCGACGGATCCGCGTGCGACGCTGGTCGATTTCGAGGCGAGTCGACGGTTTTTCGATGACTTCGAAGGAAAGGACGCCGTGGTCTGCCCGACGCGTTTCATTGATGGCGCCGCGGAATCCAATGAGGCTCGAGAGCGCGCCGAAAAATTCGCTCGCTCGATGACGGGCGTCCAGGCCACAGTCGACCTGGTCGAAGACGCTGCGCACTATCTACCCTTCGAGCAGCCGGAGGCGCTCGCAATCCGGGTTCGTGAGATGGCCAACGCTGCGGAGGCCGCATGAGTTATTGCGGCCAATTCGCGATCGCGGGCGTTCACGAATACGAAAGCCGCTGGTCGCCGGACAAGACCTCGTTTCAGATCATGGGCGAGTGTACGCGCGATGCGCTCGCGGATGCCGGACTCTCGCTCTCCGATGTCGACGGTCTCTTCGGGGCTTCGATGACCATGGGCGCGATGGGCATGGTGCAATTCGCGGAATACCTGAACGTCAAACCCCGCTACCTCGACGGAACCAACATCGGCGGGTCGTCCTTCGTTTCGCATGTCGCGCATGCGGGCGCGGCAATTCACGCGGGACTCTGCGATGTGGCACTGATCGTCTACGGAAGTACGGCGGCCTCCGATGCGATGGCCATCGGAACCGGTAACGCAGGTGGCCGCGATCCGAGTGCCGCCTTCGTCTCGCCCTACGGCATGACGCTCGTTTCGTCCTATGCCATGGTCGCTCGCCGTCACATGCATGAGTTCGGAACGACGTCGGAACAACTCGCGGACATCGCCGTCTCGACACGCCATCACGCCAGTCTGAATCCGCATGCCAAGATGCGCCAACCAATCACCCGCGAGGATGTCCTCGAGAGTCGCGTGATCGCCGACCCTCTACATCTTCTCGATTGTTGCATCATCAGCGACGGCGGTGGCGCGATCATCGTGACGAGCCTCGAACGCGCGCGCGATCTCCGTCAGACACCGGTCGCCATTCTCGGAAGCGGCGAGTCCGTCGCCCATCGCGAAATCGGTGCGCCGGATCTCATGACGATGGCGGCGAGACAATCGGGCGAGCAGGCCTTCGCGATGGCCGGACTGACGCCTGCGCAGATCGATTTCTGCACGATCTACGATTCCTTCACGATCACGGTCCTACTCACCCTCGAAAACCTCGGCTTCTGCAAGGCGGGGGAAGGCGGCGCATTCGTCGAGAACGGGGGCATCGGGCTCGGCGGCCGCCTGCCCACGAACCCCGATGGCGGCGGCCTCTCATCCAATCATTCCGGCATGCGCGGAATCTTCCTGGTCATCGAAGCCGTCCGACAGTTGCGCGGAGGACTGGGCGAACGTCAGGTCGAAGGGGCGGAGGTCGCCCTCGCACACGGCACCGGCGGCTACCTCGGGCTGATGCACAGCGGCGCGACACTGATTCTCAAGAAGGACTAGAAGGTCGAAAAACCAATGGCCAAGAACCAGAACGACTCGAGCAAGAATCCCACGTACGGCCACCCGGCAATCGACTGGGAGAGTCGAGCGTATTGGGAAGGCGCCGGCCGGGGCGAGCTCGTCCTGCAGAGGTGTCGCGCATGCGGTGTCGTCCAGCATCGCCCGCGCGGACTCTGCGTGAGTTGTCTCGACGGCGAGATCGAACATTTCGTCGCTTCGGGACGGGGCGAGGTCTACACCTACTCCGTCGTCCATCAGAATCAGATGTCGAAATTTCGAAACGCGCTTCCCTACGTCGTCGCCTACGTTGCGCTCGAGGAAGGACCCCAGCTACTCACCAATATCGTCGACTGCGATCCCGAAACGGTCTGCATCGGAATGCCCGTCCGCGTCGACTTCGTCCCGACACCGGACGAATCGACCGGGGACCTCCTCGGCGTGCCCCGATTCGTGCCCGCATGATCCTCGATCTCCACACCCATTCGATCGCCTCCGATGACGGGCGCGCAAAGGTCGAAAACTATTGCCAGTGGATTCGCCGCAAGGAGCTTCCACTCGATGGTTTCGTCTTGACCGAGCATCGACAATTCGACGACGCCTCGGACTATCGATCCCTCGAAGATCGATTCGGACTCTTGATCTTGAAGGCGAGCGAAGTCGAAACCGAATACGGACATGTTCTCGTGTATGGCGTGAACGACGATCTCCGAGCGGCATTCGATTTCGCACGGATCGACAATCCGCTCGCGATGGTTCTCGAACAAGCGAAGCGTTGTGGCGCCGTCGCCGTTCCCTGCCATCCGGGTCGACCGAAAGTCGGCCTCTGCGCACATTGGGAAATCAAGGGACCGGTCGAAGGTGTTCATACCGTCGAGACCCTGAATGGCGGCAGTCGCGATGGCGAAAACGAGCAGGCGCTCGAATACGCTGAGAAATTCGGCTGGAAGCGAATCGGTGGCTCGGATTCCCATATCGTGAGCCATATCGGTCGCTTCGCGACTCGCTTCGAAGATGCGCTAACCAATATCGACGACCTGGTTGACGCTCTGCGAGCCGGGCGCTTCGACGCCGTTCGTCCCGAGTAGCCAGTCGACGGCCAGCCGACTCCGCCCGCAACGAGAATGAAAGAACCATGGATATCGAAGAACTCAAAAACGAATTCACGGGACATGTCTTCGACAAGATCGATCTGAAAGTCGAAGAAGAATCCCTCGTCGGATATGCCCGGGCTTGCGGCGAGACGCAGCCCCGCTACATCGATCCCGAGCATCCCGACTTTCAGGCGGTCCCCAATTATCCAACTCGCATCCATGGCACACGTGGACTCCCCAAGAATTTTCCGATCGACATGCACCGCTGTTTCGACGCGGGCAAATCGGTCACCGTCCACGCCCCGATCCGGTCCGGCGACCAGATTCAGGGTCGAAGCGAAATCGCAGATATCTACGAAAAAACTGGCCGCTCCGGCGGAATGCTCTTCATCGTTCACCGGATGAACTTCTACAACCAGGATGATGTCCATCTGGCGACCGTCGACTGGCGTCTCGTGCAAAGGGAATTCGATTGATGCCGGAAGCGACCGACAAGAGTTTTTCAGACATCGAATTCGGTGAGGAATTGCCCGAGCTTTCGCCGGACGTCTCGCTCGAAAACGTCAAACTCTTCGCAAGATCAGCGCTGATGATGGCCTCGAGATTCATCAGTCATGAAAAAGCTCGCGAATCCGGCCTGCCCGGTGCGATCGTGCCCGGAATCATGAGTCAGGGAATTCTCGTGGCACTGATCCACAACTGGGCCCCGAACGCGGAAATCCACAACATCGACACCATTTTTCGAGCGCCACTCATTGTCGACACCAAGCCGGTCGCCAATGGCGTCGTCACCGACATCGACGAAGACTCCAAAGTGATCGAACTCGATCTCATGATCAAGAACGAGAAAGGCGAAACACCGGTCGTCGGGACCGCTCGCATTTCGCTTTAGAAGATCCGCGGGCTCGCACCGTCTATGGGGACGCCTATGGATGGGTCATCAGCGCCCATGCGCTGCGCGCGCCATCGATCGCGGCGCTCATGATGCCGCCGGCATAGCCAGCACCTTCGCCGATCGGATAGACGTTGGCGAAACCCTTGGCGATTCGGGACTCGGGGTCGCGCGGCATCCGAAATGGGCTCGAACTTCGCGATTCGATTCCCACGAGCACGCCCTGCTCCCCCGCATAGCCGGGAAGCTGGCGATCGAAGCGCAGGATCGCAGCGCGAATCCCCTCGGTCACCGCGGGCGGCAAAAGTTGATCGACGCGCCTCGCGCGCAACCCCAGCTTGTAGCTGCTTCGAGGGAGCGAAGCGCTCGGTCGACCATCGAGAAAATCGGGAACGCGCTGTGCGGGAACGGAATAGTCGCTCCCGCCGGCCTTGAAGAACTCGGTCTCGATTCGTTCTTGAAATTCGAGTCCCGCAAACGGACCGTCGCCAAAGTCGCTCGGACCCAATGTCACGACGATCCCTGAATTGCCAAACGCGGAGGAGTGTTTCGAATTGCTCATGCCATTCGTGCAGAGCATTCCGGGTTGCGCGACCGAAGCGACGATCTGTCCACCCGGACACATGCAGAAGCTGTGAACCGTGGGAATCCGATCACTGCCCCTGGCGACGAGTGAATAGTAGGCATGACCCAATTTTTCGAGAGGGGCATCCTCCCCGAAGCGGCCGCGATCGATCAGCGATTGCGGATGTTCGATTCGCAAGCCGAGTTGAAAGGGCTTCGCTTCGACGACGAGCCCATCGGTCGCGAGTTTCCGAAGCGTGTCGCGAGCGCTATGGCCGATCGCCAACATGACGGCGTCGCAGGAAATTTCGCCTTGTGAGGTCTCTGCGGCGGTCACACGACCCGCCCGGTCTCGCAAAAACGATTCGAGCCGAGTCTCGAAATGAAAGGCCACGCCCATCGACTCAAGCGCCCTACGAAGTCTCGGCAGAATGCGATGGAGCCGATCCGTTCCGATATGGGCCCGAGAGTCGAAGGCGATCTCGGGATCGGCGCCCGCCGCGATGAGCGTTTGCAGGATCGGGGCTTCGAGCGCGTGCTGCGTCCGGGTATAGAGCTTGCCGTCCGAATAGGTTCCCGCGCCGCCTTCGCCAAAGAGCAGATTCGCCTCCGGATCGAGATCGCGCGTGCTCGAGAAACCCGCGACAGCGCGACCTCGTCGTCGCAAATCGGGACCGCGATCGATCAGGTCGACACCGATTCCGTTGCTCGCGAGCGTCCATGCCGCATAGAGGCCGGCGGGTCCAGAGCCAACGACGACGACACGACGGGGCTGCCAGAGCCGTTGGTCTTCGTCGAGTTCAAAGCGTGCGGGCGGCAAAACGCGCTGTGCACGGCCGCTCTTCAGTGCTCGATCGAGGGCATCGGATCGAAAGTCCTCGTCGAGATCGAGATCAACGTGAACCACGAAGCGCAAGACGTGGCGGCGACCCCGCCGGCGTGCGTCCAGGGCACGACGAGCGATTCGCATACCGCGGACTTCCGCTTCGGAGATGCCGACGGCTTGCGCACTCCGTACGCATAACACCTTGTCGGATTCATCCAGGTCGAGCTCGATGGCCACGGCGCGAATTCGCTGGGACCCCATCGGCATTTCGAATTGTGATTCCAATGACATTGACGTGTTCTCTTCGGGCGATGAGCTTCCGTGCGTGCTCATGCTCCGGCGAGCATACCGCCTCAAGACTGCGCCGGGAGACGCCGATGCCCTGAATGCAGGCCTTCGAAAATTCGGCCTCGAACGGAAAGTGGATGAACGCCTGGTCCGGTACGACCCAAACGCGCCTCACGCAGAGTACGATCCTTCTGATCGGTCCTGATTCCCGCATTCAGAGATCGCTGACGCGAGAACTACAGGCACTCTCGGCATCGACGCGTTCTGCCCCGAGTCTGGAGGAGGCCAGCCGACTCCACGGCGGGAAAGATCGGCCTCCGAACATGGTGCTGCTACCGGAAGGCGATATCGAGCCGACGGAATTCGAAGAGGCCCTGGGTGCACTTCGCATCCGAACAGGCGCACCGAGTCTCGTCCCGATTGCATTCGGTCCGGCGCCCTCGATCGAGCGGAGGCGCGCACTTCGCGATGCCGGAGTCGAACTCGCGCTCTTCGGTCGCTTTGGTCGCCACGCGCTGCGCTTCCAGGTGAACCGCGCGCTATCGCGCTGGGCGAGACGAAGGCCGCGTGGCGAACTTCGTGCGCCCAAAGAATGGCGATCGCGAACGTTTTCGTCTGGCAAGGAAAAGGCGGTTCGCTGTTACAGTCTTTCATCGGGCGGAGCTTATTTCGTGACCCCGCGACCGTGGGTCGTAGGTTCGGATATCTCGCTCGAATTACCGATCGGTCGCGAGCGACTCCTGATCGACGGCCGGATCCTGTATACGAATCTCGGCGGAGACGAACGAGCGCTGCCACGCGGAATGGCCATCAGCTTCAGACCTCTTTGCGATCATATTCAGCAGGTCATTCGTGCTGATATCTCGGCCACCCAGCGACAACTCGAAGTCTAGATTCGCGACAGAACGGGAGCTGAGGACGATCGGGCAGTCCATCGCTATGTTCCGCTCGCTCTAGGGGGACATTCATGGATCCGGCACGCCTCGACCCGGCCACGCGCGCAAGCGATCTCGATCGCATCCAGAACGAAACATTCGATATCGCGATCATCGGTGGGGGTGTCGTTGGCGCAGGGACCGCGCTCGATGCGGCCAGTCGGGGTCTCTCCGTCGCCTTGATCGAACAGCGCGATTGGGCTTCGGGCACGTCGAGCCGGTCGAGCAAACTCATCCATGGCGGCCTGCGCTACCTCGAACAACTCGACTTCCGGCTCGTCCGCGAGGCGCTGGCCGAACAGACGCTGATGCTCGAGCGACTCTGCCCTCATCTCGTTCGGCCGGTTCCCTTTCTCTATCCACTGACTCGTCGCGTCTGGGAACGCGCGTACGTCGGCGCAGGAACCCTTCTCTACGACTTACTGGCCGGCGCGCGCGCGCTGCCTAGACACAAACATCTCTCACGCCGCGGAGTCCTCGCACGATTTCCCGGATTGCGTGGGGATCGGATGGTGGGAGGCATTCAGTATTGGGACGCTCAGGTCGATGATGCGCGACATACGCTGGCGCTGGTTCGCACCGCGCGCGCTCTTGGAGCCGTGACACTGTCCAGTGTTCGCGCCGAAGACTTTCGCATGTCGGGTGCCCGGGTCGCCGGGATCCTCGGTCGCTGTCTGGAAACCGGTCAAGACCTCGAGATCAAAGCGCGCCAGGTCGTCAATGCCACCGGCGTCTGGACCGACAGTGTTCAGAGTCATGCCGGTCGCGGCCGCGTCCATGTCCGAGCGTCGAAGGGCGTCCATCTCGTCGTGCCGCGCGACCGAATCCATGGCGACGCCGGTCTGATCCTTCGGACGGAGAAGAGCGTGCTCTTCGTGATTCCCTGGGAGAGTCATTGGATCATCGGCACGACCGATACGGATTGGAATCTCGACCTCGCGCATCCCGCTGCCAGCCGCAGCGACATCGACTATCTCCTCAATCGCGTGAATGCCGTCCTGTCCCAACCACTGCGACACGACGACATCGAGGGCGTCTACGCTGGCTTGCGGCCGCTCCTGCAAGGCGAAAGCGAGGCCACGAGTCTGCTCTCGCGTGAGCATGCCGTGAGTCAATCGGTTTCGGGGCTGATCACGGTCGCCGGCGGGAAATACACGACCTATCGCGTCATGGCCGAAGACGTTGTCGACATCGCCGCCCACGGTCTAGACCAGAAGGTCCCCCCAAGTTGTACGAAGGAGGTTCCGCTGGTCGGTGCTCCCGGCTACCGGGCGTATTGGAATCGGCGCGAGACGCTCGCGGCGCAGTCCGGGCTCGACATTCACGTCATCGAGCATCTCTTGAATCGCTACGGATCGCGAATCGACGAAGTCCTCGATTTGATTTCTGTGAAGCCCGCTCTCGGCGCTGCGATCGAAGGCGCACCGACCTATCTCAAGGCCGAAATCCACTACGCCACCTCCTATGAAGGCGCACTTCATCTCGACGATGTCTTGACCCGGCGAACACGAATCTCGATTGAGACCTTCGATCGTGGCGTGGTTGCAGCCGGACCGACGGCACGCATCATGGGGGAGATCCTCGGCTGGGACGACACGACGCGTGAGAGAGAGATCGAACACTACGAAGCGCGCGTGCAAGCGGAGCGCGATAGCCAGACGCAGCCCGACGATCATACGGCCGACGCGGCGCGCCTCGGCGCGCCCGATGTTCGGCTCGGTGCTGCGAAAGTCGAAAGAGCACCCGTCGTCTCGCTCGACGAGAGGCGTCGCGCCGAACCGTCACCCAAGTCTTCCTGACTGCAGCCGAGGCCGCGACGCCGGCCGGAACTCTGCGCACGGCTCGCTCACCAGTGAAGACCGCTAGAGGCTGCGCGGGTCGCGTGGATCGGCGTCGAGCAGGACCGGTGGCAGTGTCAGCGCATGCCATGCGCCAACGGGCTCGAGAACCTGACGCACATCTCGGCGCCGTCGCGGTGCCAGGAGCCGAAGCTCGCGACCGATTTCTGCTCGCCGAATTTCACTTTCGCGCCTAACAGGCATGGCCATCCGTCCGAGTCCGAGGTCGAGGAGAACCCGATCTGCCCCGTCCTTGCAGGCCTGATGATTCGATACGAGATAGCCGTGATAGTCCGCGGCGATCTCTTCGAGAATCGAGAGAAAGGAGATCGGAATCACATCGTCCCCGGTGTCGAATGCCGTCGTCCCGCCATGATTGGAACGCAAACCCGCGGCTTCGGGCGACCCCCCGACCGGATGCTCGAGCAGTTCACTTCCGAGAGAAACGAGCCGAGGTGCGTTCTGCGCGAGATGCTTGCGAGCGTGCTTGTGAACGAGAACCTCGCTCTCGAGCCAACCGGCCAACAGCCAATCACAGCGGCAGGGCACGGGTCCGAGTAAAAAGCCAGCAGACTGAAGATGAGTGCCCAGACGCTCGAGTGTCGCCCAGGATCGTCTCGGCCAGAGCGGCAGCCACAACTCCAGCCAATCTTCGCAGAGGCGCGCGACGGTGCGCCGAATGGGCGTCGTGGGGAACAGACCGGGATTTGGATGTGCGCGTTCCATCCAATCCAGAATCGCATGGAGATCCGACAGGATGAAGCCCTCGGGTGTTCTCAGATAGGGACCGGATTCACCTCCCGAGCGGGCGGAAAGTGCCAGCGTCAGGGACGCGGACTCCTCGACAAAATCGAACTCGAGTCCCTTCGCGACCAATGTCGTCGTCAGTACGAGCGTGTCGCGGCGAGTGAGACTTCCGTAGACCGTGTAGCCATTCATCGGATTGACATGTTTCCCTTCGGCGAACGACAGACTGCTTCGCCTAACGCCACTCCATCTCGAGTTCGACCTTCGTGTCCGGATGGATCGACGCAGCGACCGGACATCCGCGAGCGGCTTCTTCGAGACGCTCGCGAGCCTCGGGAGGCGTTCCCTCCGGCATCGAGAGTTCGACGACGATTCGACCCACTCGACGAAGCGGCTCGAGTTCCATGTGTTTCTCGATTCGCGCCCGCGCCCCACCAAGCGGCCAGCCTTCGCGCTCGCCGACGATCGCCATGGTCGTCAACATACAACTCGCCAGGGAGGCGGCGAGCAGATCCGTTGGCGAAAAAGCCTCACCCTTGCCCTGATTGTCGACGGGGGCATCCGTCTCGATCGCCGCTCCCGACGGCCCGTGCAAAGCCCGCGAATGCAATCCGCCTTCATAGACCAGCGTCATCTCGACCATCAAAGCCTCCTCCGACGAAATCCAGACCCAATCTCGCGCCCGAACGCGCAACTTGATTCGTCGATCCCGCGCTCGCCGAGAACTCCGGTCCATGTTGCCCGAAGCGGACCCTTCACGCCGCAGGAACTGCCACTTCGCGTGCTAGCTTGACGTCACAATCGCTCGAGAATCATGCCAGAATTCCCAGACAGCTTCTCTCCTTCAGTCGGCCCCGGCTCTTTACCTGGCCCCGGCCGAGATGTGGCCCTCGCGGCGGGCCTGCGGCGGCTGGGGCATTCGGAATTCCGCCCGGGGCAGCGCGAGGCGATCGAAGGCCTCCTGGAGAATCAAAACCTGCTCCTCGTCGCCCCCACCGGAGGCGGCAAGAGTCTCTGCTATCAGCTTCCGGCGCTGCTGTTGCCGGGGACCACCGTGGTCGTCTCCCCGTTGATCGCGCTCATGCGCGACCAGGTCGACGCACTCACACAGCACGGCATCGAGGCCACCTTCCTCGCCTCGACCCTCGACGGTGCCGAAATGGCGCGGCGACTCGACGCCCTCGAGAGTGGAAAATTGCGGCTGATCTACGTTGCACCGGAACGTCTGGTGTTCGCACGCTTTCGCCAGATTCTGCGCAGCCTCGACTGTCCACTCTTCGCCATCGACGAAGCCCATTGCATCAGCGAATGGGGCCACGACTTCCGCCCCGAATATCTCGAGATCGGGCGGGTTCTGAAGGAACATCCGGATGCCCGCGTCCTGGCCTGCACGGCGACAGCGACCCCCTACGTGCGCGACGAAATTCTCGCGCGACTCGAGTTGCCGCCAGAGACGCCGCAGCTGATTCGCGGCTTTGCGCGACCCAACCTTGCCCTGCGAGTCACCGAGGTCGAAAAAGCGGCGGAGCGGCGACGAGCCGTCGACGGCGTGCTGATGGAAATGCTCGGGGAGCCGGACGCTGGCCGCGGCTGCGCAATCATCTACGGCCCAACCCGCAAGAGCACGGAAATGGAGCGCGACCGACTCGTCGGCCGAGGATGGAGATGTGAGAGTTATCACGCCGGCTTGACCCCAGAACGACGCGAGTCGGTCCACGCGGCCTTCGCCGACGGCGCGCTGGAAATCGTCGTCGCGACCAATGCCTTTGGGATGGGCATCGATCGCCCCGATGTTCGCGCCGTCATTCACCTGGCCCCACCCGGATCGATCGAGGCCTACTATCAAGAGGTCGGACGAGCCGGGCGCGACGGCGAGGATGCGGTCGGACAAATGCTGCTGGGGCCCGGCGACCTCGCGCGACGTCGAGCGCTGATCGAGATGGACGGGCCGATCGGCGGAGCTGGCCGCTCGGGGACCGGCGCAACCGGGAATGAAGGCTCCAGCCATCGCTGGGCGCTCTTTCTCGAATTGATGCGATTCGCAGAGGGCGGAAGCTGTCGTCACGATGCGGTGCTGCGTTATTTCGGTGACGAAG
>CAWLAJ010000033.1:0-20994 GCA_963854795.1 Deltaproteobacteria bacterium UBA4427
TCGGGGACCGGCGCAACCGGGAATGAAGGCTCCAGCCATCGCTGGGCGCTCTTTCTCGAATTGATGCGATTCGCAGAGGGCGGAAGCTGTCGTCACGATGCGGTGCTGCGTTATTTCGGTGACGAAGAAGAGACCCTCGCCGGCTGTGGTCGCTGTGATGTCTGCGAACAGCTGGCGGCCGGGCAATCGCTCGCGAATCAAGGGACTGACGAGGAGGTGACGCTCCTCTTGCGAAAGGCGTTGTCCGGGGTGGCGAGAATTCACGGGCGCTTCGGTCTCGGTGCGGCGGTCGCCCTACTCCGAGGACAGGACGATCCACGCCTGCGCGGCGCGAATCTGGACACCACCACGACCTTTGGAATTCTCGCCGAGCATGGCGAGAGTTGGTTGACCAAAGTGCTGCGGCGCTGCGTGACCGCAGGCTGGGTCGATTTCTGGGGCGGTGATCGCCCGGTCGCCATCCTGACGGAAACCGGTGTCGCGGTCATGCGAGGCGAACGGGAGGCTCGGCTTCTCCTGCCCCCGGAAAAGGGCCGGTCGCTGGAAGTCTCAAGGGGCAACTCAGACCGCTCGGATCGATCCTTCGTCATCAGGCGGCGCGGGCGCGATTCGAGCGACTCGGCTGAGATCGAAGAACTGATTCTGGACGAAGCTGCCCTGCGGCGCTTCGATGCGCTTCGCGCCTACCGATTCATTACGGCCCAAACGGAAGGCGTTCCGCCTTATGTCGTCGCGAGTGATCGTTCGCTGCGAGAGCTCGCCCTACTCCAACCGAAGCGCCAGGAAGACCTGACACTCGCTCACGGCATTGGCGAAGCGAAGGCGGAAAAATACGGCGCGGGTTTCCTTCGGGTCCTGAAGGACGACCACCACTGACCACTGATTGATTGCAGGTCGCCGTTCGCCCGGGAAACCCATCCGAAGAAGCTTCGTCGACCGACGGGCAGGGCGATTCGATCTCGATTGCGAAGCCGGCCTACTGCAGCTCGGCGACTGCGTCCGGCGCAGCGTCGATTGACTCCGGTTGGGATCCGTCAGAAGTCGCGGCGGCCAACCGCGAGACCAGATCGGCTTGAAGTCGTAGCGGAATCATGATGAAGCACGTCAGCGTTGCCGGCTTTCCTCGCCCGGCAACCCAACGATGTTCGACGCTTGGATCGAAGTGGATCGAATCCCCCGTCTCGAGGACATACTTCTCGGTTCCGATCTGCGCTTCGACACACCCATCCTCGACCAGAAGCACGATCTCGCCGCTGAAGCGCCATGCGTCCGTTCACACGCGACCGGCTCCGCGGCCCGCCTCGAGTCGAACACGCCATACATCGAGTCGGTTGCGAGGAATCATTCCAACGAGATGTTCCATCTCGGTTTCGCGATTCATCATCAAGCATTGTCGATCGTCTCGGCGCAAAACCGCGATCTGCTTGTCGGCGTCGACCTCGGAGAGCAATTCACTCGGACGACGGTTGAGACCATTCGCGATCTTGAGCAGCACCGCGATGGTGGGAACCGTCTGTAGGTTTTCGACCTTGTGAGGCGCGCTGGCGGAGACGCCGGAGCGATCTCCCAGCTGCTGCAGAGTGAGGTCTGCCTCGTCTCCCCAGCGACGAATTCGGGCGGCTATTCGTTTGAGATCTTCGTCCACTTGGAACATTCTCATTGACCCGAGCTTCGAATACAGGAAAGATCGATCAGCCGACTCAATTCGGTGCGGCGATGGATTCTGCTTACCGTGGAAACTCGAAATCCAGTGTTCTCAATACTTACCCCGACACGCCCTCGGGAGATTGACCTCTTGACGACAACCGTTCTTAATCCTCGCGAAGTCGACACCTCGCGGCAAGCTATGCGACGATCCTGTTCAACCGTCGTCAGGCCGTTCGGTCTCGGCGTCGTATAGCCGTACACGTTCAAGGGAGTCCACCATGATCACAGACAGTCTTCACCATGTTTCGTTGAGCGTCCGGGACTTGGACGCCTCATTGCGCTTCTATTGCGATCTCCTGGGGCTGACTCCAATCGAACGACCCGATTTCGGCTTTCCTGGTGCCTGGCTGCAGGCGGGCACCGTTCAACTCCACCTCATCGTCGCGCCCGAAGGGGTGGATACCGGGAGCCCCCCTGAGAAGACGACTCCCCTTGCGAATCACCTCGCATTCGCGGTTTCCGATTTTCACGAGACGGTCACAGCATTGGAAAAACAAGGACTCGAAGTCATCAAAGTAGGCGCGGCAAGCGGCCAGTGTTGGGTCACTGACCCTTCCGGCAATGTGATCGAATTTACACTGGGGTCTTAGGCGCACGGAACTGCGACCACGAGTGCGATCCGACTCGGATGATCGTGCCGAAGCGGTGTATCGAAGTCCGCGTTTCGACTGTCTTGAATTTCACTCCACCATTAAAATCGAGTTTCGTTGCATGCGATCGTGAGATGCAACTCTTTGATCCCGACTCAAGGGCTCCGAAGGTCTGACAGAACGTCGGCTACCGCTTCGTCTTCACCCGGATCGTCAGGCACCGGAAAGGTCATCCGCTCGACCAGCGAGCCGTAGCTGACTCGCAAGATCTTCGCGATCTCGCCATAACGACCCTGGGGCACCAGTGCGTCGATCATGTCGTCGCGGATCAATCCCTTGAGGTCCCCCCATTGATTGCGCTTCACGCGATCGGCGAGCTCGCGACCCACATCGCCGAAGCCAGTCCGATCCAGGGCGGGCCAATACGCGGGCGTCGAGTAGAGGAAAGAGAAGAGTTCGCGAATCCACTCCCGGCTTCGCGTCAGCGCCGCATCGTCGGGACCCGTCATGATGAAGCCGGCTGCCAGAACGGGACAGGATTCGGGAGCGCGACCCCGCTTGGCCGCACCTTCGGCGATCAGGGGAAGTGTCACTTCTTCGAGATACCGAGCCGAACTGTGTGTTGGATGGCTCATCATGCCATCCGCGCGCGCACCCGCCATTCTAGTCATATCGGGGCCGACCGCCCCGAGATGGATCGCGGGCGCGGCCGTCTCGAGCGGGCCGGGGTTGAAAAAGGGTTGGAGTCGCTTGAACTGATAGTGCTCGCCCGCGAAGTCGAGCTCGTCGCCGGTTTGAAAAGAGTGGAAGATCGCCTTCAGACTGTCGACGTATTCCCGCATTCGTGGAACCGGGGAGGTCCAAGGGGTGGAGAAGCGGTTCACGATATTGCCACGAACCTGCGTTCCGAGGCCGAGTTCAAAACGACCGCGGGATAGGGCCTGCAAATCCCACGCTGCGTGGGCCGTGGTCATCGGACTTCGCGGAAAGACGACGAGCACGCTCGTGAGGACTCGAAGCGTTTGTGTCGCCTGGAGTGCGGCCATCGATGAGAGCAGACCGTCGTGGACGGCTTCTGGAACCAGTAGACCGTCGTAGCCGATCGACTCGACCCGCCGAGCATGGTCGCCCACCGTTTCGAGACTCATCCGCTCGCTCATCGTTGCGAAAATCTGCATCAATCCCCCTGGGAGCTTCCCGGATCAAAATAGAACGTGTTTCACTTTCGAGCTCACCTCGTTATAGTCTGCCTCTACAGAGGCGTCCACCACATCGACCCAGGCGTCGGCTCGCACACGAAAGCGCTGCAAGCGGAGCCTCGCAACTCATCCAGCTGGCCGCGAGCTTTGATCCCGGCAGCGATCCAGAAGGCGACGAAGGGCCGCATGTACATCGACCTCACCCCCGAGCAAAAGGCGCTTCGAGAGACCCTTCGGCGCTACTTCGACGAGCTGATGACGCCCGAACGCCGCGCCAGTTTGCGCGGTATGGAAGGTGGAGGCTCCTACCGAGAGACCATTCGCCAGATTGGCAAGGACGGCTGGCTCGGGATCGGCTGGCCGAAGGAAGTCGGCGGCGGCGGCCGAACGATGATCGAGCAGATGATCTTCCTCGAAGAACAGCGACGATCGGGCGCGCCCTTTCCTTTCGTCACGGTTTCGACCGTCGGACCGGCGTTGATGGCGCTCGGCTCCGAAGATCAAAAAGCCGAATACCTACCGCGCATTCTGGCCGGCGAGTGTCATTTCTCGATTGGCTACAGCGAGCCCGGCGCGGGAACCGATCTCGCGAGCCTCTCCACCCGCGCGGAAGCCGTCGGCGACGACTATGTCATCAACGGCACCAAGATGTTCACCAGCGGTGCGAATGACACCGACTATATCTGGCTGGCCACCAGGACCGACCCCGAAGCGCCCAAGCACAAGGGCATCACGATCTTCATCGTCCCGTCCGATTCTCCCGGCTTCAGCACTTCGCTCATCCACACCTTGGGCGGGTCGGCAACCGCGATGAGCTACTACGAGAATGTGCGGGTCCCGAAGGAGAATATCGTCGGCGGTCTCAACGGCGGCTGGAAGCTCATCACAACACAGCTCAACCATGAGCGAATTGGCCTCGCCGCGTTCGGCTCTGCTTGTTATTCGCGAACCGAAAAGGTCATCGTGTGGGCGCGAGACACCGAATTCGCAGACGGACAGAGAATGATCGACCTCGCATGGGTCCAGCACAACCTGGCGGAAGTCTACGTTCGAACCGAAGCCATGAAGCTCCTGAATTGGCGAATGGCCTCCCAACTCGAGGCGGGTCAGCTCAATCCCGCCGATGCTTCCGCAGTCAAGGTCTATGGCACCGAGGCGGTGCTCGAGATCTATCGCCTTCTCCAAGAGATCGTCGGCCCGAGCGCTCTGGTCTCGACCGGATCGCCTGCGGCGCAGATCAATGGCGAAATCGAAATGGAGTCTCGGGTGGCCACGATCAACACGTTCGGCGGAGGAGTCAACGAGATTCAACGCGAGATCGTCTCGATGGCCGGGCTACGCATGCCGCGAGTACCACGTTAGGTAGTCATGAACGAGTCCGAACTCATGAAAGAGCTGGAGACCTTTGTCGGAAAGTCCGGCGGCCCGTCGCGGCGGAGCGCCTATCCGATCGGCGACGCGATGATTCATCATTGGTGTGATGCGATCGGCGATCGCAATGCCAGCTATCTCGATCCTGAATTTGCAAAGTCCGGTGTCCACGGCGGAATCGTCGCTCCGCCGACGATGCTACAAGCATGGACGATGGCCGGGTTTCGGTCCGAATCCGTTGGCGCAGACGACGGTGAGCGGACGAGCAAGACAGTCCTCGACGTACTCGACGATGCGGGATTCACTTCGGTCGTCGCGACGAACTGCGAGCAGGAATACTGCCGGTATCTGACTCCCGGCGATCAGATCCGCCATGACGTCGAGATCGAATCCGTCTCGGCCGAGAAGAAGACCGGCCTCGGCGTCGGCCACTTCGTCTCTCAGCTCTATACCTACCGAGACGCGGCCGACGAGATCGTCGGTCGGATGCGCTTCGTCCTCCTGAAATTCCGACCTCCCAGCGACGAGAGTGACGACGGACCGATCATCGGCCCACGGATTCGGGGTGGGCGTCCGCGCCCGAGTCTCAATCAGGATGTCGAGTTCTTCTGGGAGGGCGCGGCGAACGGCAAGTTGCTGGTTCAGCGCTGCACGGATTGCCAGTCGCTGCGACATCCACCGGGGCCTGGCTGCCCAGATTGTTCTTCGCTTGATTGGGAGGCCATCGAGATGTCGGGCCGGGGCGAAATCTATAGCTTCGTCCGACATCATCATCCGAAGATTCCTCCCTTCGAAGCGGGCCATCCCGTGATTCTCGTTCAGCTCGACGAAGGTCCGAGAATCATTTCTGAACTCGTCGATCACGAAGGCGATATCGAGATTGGCATGCGCGTCGAAGTCCAATTCGACGAGGTCGAAAAGAAGCTCACACTGCCCCGATTCCGACTCGCTTCGGCGGGCTCTTCGAATGGATCGGGCTCACGATGAATTTTGAATTCAGCGAAGAAGAAGAAGTTACGAGGGACCTTGCGGGACAGATCCTGGGCGACGGTGCGAGCTTCGATCGCACCCGTGAAATCGAGGCCATTCCGAATGGATCGGGCTTCGACGAGAACCTGTGGAGCCAACTCGCCGAATCCAACCTGATAGGGCTTTCGATTGGGGAGGCCATGGGCGGACAAGGATTCAGTTTCCTCGCCCTCTGTCTGATGCTCGAAGAAGCGGGTCGCAACCTCGCTCCCATCCCGCTGCTCGAAACCGTCGTCTACGCCGCGCTACCGATCGAACGTTTCGGGAGTGACGAACTGAAGAAGGATCTCCTTCCGAAAGTGATCGCGGGCAAGGCGATCCTCACGGCGGCGTTCTTCGAGATCGGAGGCCCGGCGCTTTCACGAAAAACACGAACACGCGCCACGGCGAAGGGCAATGGCTTTCTGCTGAGCGGTGAAAAGGTCTGTGTTCCGTATGCCGCCGTCGCCGAGAAAATCCTCGTCGGAGCCAACGGCGATGAAGGGCTCGGTCTCTTTCTCGTCTCGCCCAGCGCTTCCGGAGTTTCACTCGAGCGACAGGAGACCAGCGCGCACGAGCCGCAATACGTCATGAAGCTCGACGATGTGGACGTCGAGGAGATCGACATTCTCGCGAAACCGGGTGATGGCGACGAAATCTTTGACTGGCTCGAGCCCCGTGCGATCACCGCGATTTCGGCGATCGCCGTCGGTGCCGCCGAGGAAGGGTTGCGACAGACTGCGGAGTACACGAGCACGCGGAAACAATTCGGTCGCGAGATCGGTTCCTTTCAGGGCGTCTCGCTTCGAGCCGCCGACGCCTATATCGATGTCGAGGCCATGCGATCGACGATGTGGCAAGCGGCGTGGCAAGCCGATCATCGCGACTCGATCGCGAAGGCGGCTGCGGTCGCGAAATGGTGGGCTTGTATGGGCGGCCATCGCGTCTCCCATACCTGTCAACATCTGCACGGCGGAATCGGTTCGGACGTCGACTATCCGATCCATCGCTTTTTTCTCCGCCTGAAGCATGTCGCGATGACTCTGGGTGGCGCGAACGAACAGCTCGCCATCCTCGGAACACTACTCGCCGACGAGGCCCGTCAGGGCGTCGCGCTCGAGGACATCGCATCCTGACGACCCGAGATCATCAAACCCGCACTTTCGAATCGATCGAAGTTGGCGAAACGCTCCCGGAACTCGAAATTGCGCTGACGCGCAAGCTGATCATCGGTGCAGCAATCGCTTCGCGCGACTACCAGGACGTCCATCACGATCACGTCCTCGCCAAGAAGCGCGGATCGCGGGAGATCTTCATGAACATCCTGACCACCAACGGATTCGTCGGACGATTCGTGACGGATTGGACGGGTCCGGAGACCTTCCTCCGCAAGGTCGATATCCGGCTCGGCGCTCCCAACTATCCCGACGACACGATGGTTCTCGAGGGAGCCGTGACGGAGAAGAACGAATCCGAAAACACGATCGAAATATCGTTGCGCGGGCGCAATGGAATAGGAGATCACGTAACGGGAAAGGTCATCGTGGCATTTCCATGAAATTGACGAATGACCTCAAAGACAAGGCCGCGATCGTGGGAATCGGGCAGACCGAATTCAGCAAGCGTTCGGGCCGAACGGAGCTCCGCTTGGCGATCGAAGCGATCGGCGCAGCGCTCGACGATTGCGGGTTGAATCCTTCGGACGTCGATGGCATGAGCCTGTACACGATGGAGAACAACCCGGCGAACGAGGTCATCCATAGTCTCGGGGGCGGCGATCTTCGTTTCTTCAGCCGCGTTCATTACGGTGGCGGTGCCGCCTGCGCCCCGATCCATCAGGCCGCAATGGCGATCGCGACCGGCGCCGCGGAAGTTGTCGTCTGCTACCGGGCGATGAATGAACGCTCGGAGCAGCGCTTCGGCAGCGGCATCCAGGATCGACCCAACGCACCGACGACGGAAAACGTTCATTACGGCTGGTACGCTCCGTTTGGGTTGCTGACCCCGGCGGCCTGGGTAGCCATGTTCGCCCAGCGCTACATGCATACCTACGGCGCGACCACGGAAGACTTCGGCCGTGTTGCGGTCGCGGATCGTCGACATGCGGCGACCAACCCAGCCGCCTGGTTCTATGAAAAGCCGATCAGCCTCGAAGACCATCAAAATTCACGATGGGTCGTAGAGCCGATGCGACTGCTCGATTGCTGTCAGGAGAGCGACGGTGCCGTCGCAGTCGTCGTCGTCTCCGCCGAGCGAGCGAAAGACCTGAAACAAAAGCCCGCGATGATACGAGCGGCTGCGCAGGCGATGGCGACGGATCAGAAGATGATGACGAGCTACTACCGAGAAGACATTTCCGGTATTCCCGAGATGGGACTCGTCGCGCGTCAGCTCTTCGCCAGTGCCGAACTCGGTCCGCAAGATATTCAGACGGCGATCCTATACGACCATTTCACGCCCTTCGTGCTTGCACAGCTCGAAGAGTTCGGCTTCTGCAAGCCGGGTGAGGCGAAGGATTTCATTCGCGACGGCCGTATCGAGATCGGTGGCGAACTACCGATCAACACGCACGGTGGTCAGCTGGGCGAAGCCTATATTCACGGCATGAACGGCATTGCGGAAGGCGTTCGGCAGGTCCGGGGAACCGCCGTCAACCAGGTGCCCGACGTCGAGCATGTGCTGGTCACCGCGGGGACCGGTGTGCCCACGAGTGGGCTCATTCTGGGACCCGCCTGAACATAAGCCCGATCACGACCTCATCTTTTCATGCTCCACGGCGTCATGGTTGATGACGTGCGGTCAAGCCGGCTCGCGATAGTCCGGATAGCGTTTCCTCACGAGCTTCTTCCGACTCATTTCTTCCATGCCGCGAAGCACATCACGGCGGCTGACCTGCCCGATCAGCTTGTCGTTTTCGATGACGGGAAGTCGGCGGATCGAACTCGTCACGAAATAGTGGGAAATCGCATAGATCCCGAGATCGGGTGGAATGGTTCGGCCCCCACTGGTCATGAATTGGCTGACGGAAGCGATCTCTTCATATTGTTCGAGAAAGAACTCGTCCGAAGCCAGCATTCGAAGACAGTCGACTTCTGAGAGGATGCCGACGAGCCTGTCTTCCTCGTCGACGACCGGGGCGCCAGAGACACGTCGCTTGATCAGACTCGCGATCGCTTCGAGAATCGGTTGCTCGGGTCGGAAGACGAGCAGGTTTGTCGCCATCAACTCGCGAGCGCTCGGGATCTGGTTCGGTTCTCTCATTGAGATCTCCAATCTGAATCTGTCTAGGATGTGCGAACGAAGCCATCTCCCAATTCACTGCGCCCGCGAATGATGAATTGATGCGGCTCGAGACTCGATCCGCTTGCAACTCACGAAGTCGAAATCTATTGTACCGTGGTAGGAGAAGGCACTCCAATAGAATTTTGCCCGGAAGCGCTTCACATCGACGCGGAACAGAGCGTCTCGACGCATTCAAACGACATCGATACGCAAAGATACGCAAATCCGCGTCACTGCCGAGGCGGCTTGTCTGCCCCGAATTCAGGCACCTCGGGCTTTGACCCGAGAGTGGAAGGACACCCGCAACCGGTTCGTCTAGGCACTCGTTCCGCTTCGACTCTTCCACTCATGCCGCCCCAAAGGCGTGCCGAATAATTCGACGTCATACGGATGTAATCCTGCAAAGCCAGGTGCAATTCGGTTGAAAGTGCCCCGGTGGGACCCTACTCTTCCGCGCGATCGAGAAGGCAGAACTCTTTCAAACTCGCTGACTTTCGTCACCCCGGGGTGTGGCTTGAGGCAGCTTGCGGAATGAACCGTGTCGCGAGACCAGGATCTGACTCTCAAAGCGGCCGAAGCGACCGAGACTCCTCAGCCAGTCGAAGAACGTTCCAGCCGGAGTTCCGCATACGCTCGATCAACACTGATCCCAGATGCTCGAGAAATCTCACGGACTCGTCCGAACGGCGTCGGGGTCAACTCAAAGTCGTCTCTCATGAATCTGCCGAGTCCGAAGCTCTTTCGCGGCTCGGCCTAGCAGACAACCAGAGCAAACATGGCATTGCATAAGATCGAGAAGGGCCTCGACCTCCCCATTCCGGGGAAACCGCTTCAGGTCGTCCGAGACTCGAGCACCAGCACCCAGGTCGCCGTCATGGCCGACGACTTTCCGGGCGTGAAGGCTCGAATGCACGTCGCTGAAGGCGACGCCGTCAAGCGCGGCCAGCTTCTCTTCGAGGACCGTAAGATCCCCGGCGTACTCCACACGGCTCCCGGCGCAGGGCGCGTGATTGGAGTTCATCGCGGCAACAAACGCGCCCTTCATTCCGTTGTCATCGATCTATCCGACGGCGAGCGGCGCGGGGAACCGAGCCCAGACGATTTCGCTTCCTTTGCGAGCTATACCGGCGGGCCCCCCGACTCGCTGAACCGCGATCAAATTCGCTCTCTCCTCATCGAATCTGGACTCTGGACGGCGATTCGCGAACGGCCCTATAGCAAAGTTCCGTCGGCCGACGCCGAAGCAGAGGCCCTCTTCATCACGGCCATCGACACCAATCCCCTCGCTCCGCTGCCCGAAGTCGTTCTCGAAGATCGAATGGACGACTTCACGCTAGGCGCTCGACTATTGACGAAGATCACGCAGGGCACGACCTATCTCTGCGTCGCTCCGCATTCCGAAATCGCGAAACATGCTCCCGAGGGTGTTCAAGTCGAAGAATTCGCTGGCCCACATCCTTCCGGAACGGTCGGGCTCCACATCCATCAGCTACGACCCGTCAATCGTGAACACACGGTCTGGCATATCGGCTATCAAGACGTCGCCGCCGTAGGCCGGCTCTTTGCTTCGGGCCGATTGGACGTGTCGCGAGTCATATCGATCGCCGGACCCGTCGTCGAGGATCCGCGGCTCCAACGGACTCGCATCGGCGCCCGCGTGAGCGAGATCGTGCAATCGGACATCGAAAGCGCGATCGATGACACCGAAGTACGCGCGATTTCGGGCTCCGTCCTCTCTGGCAAGCGCACACACGGGGACGCTTTCGATTTCATGGGCCGCTATGACCGGCAAATCACCCTCCTCGAAGAAGACCGCGAGCAGGTCTTTCTCGGTTGGCTCACTTCGGGTCGGAATATCTTTTCGATCACGAGAATCTATCTGTCGAGAATTTTCAAGCCTGAGCAATTCCGGTTTACGACCACGACGAATGGATCGCCGCGCGCGATGGTGCCGATCGGTCTATACGAACGCGTGATGCCGATGGACATCATGCCGACCTTCTTGCTGCGAGCTCTGATCGTCGGCGACATCGAACGCGCCGAACAACTCGGCGTCCTCGAACTCGACGAAGAAGACCTGGCGCTCTGCACTTATGTTTGTACCGGAAAGACCAACTACGGGCCTCTCCTGCGACAGAACCTCGCCATGATCGAAAAGGAGGGCTGAGCAGGTCATGCAGTTCCTCAAGGATGCTCATCTTAACGTCAAGCATCATTTCGAGAAGGGCGGAAAGCTCGAGTTCTTCTATCCACTATGGGAAGCACAATTCACGGGACTCTTTACGCCCGGCGAAGTGACGCGAACCGCGTCCCATGTGCGCGACGGTCTCGACAATAAGCGGCTGATGATCACGGTCGTGTTCGCCCTGCTGCCTTGCATGGCAATGGCGACGTACAACACGGGCTACCAGGCGCTGCTCGCGATGGCCCAGGGAGCCGTCCCGCTCGACAGCTGGCAAGCCTGGGTCTATCAGTCCGCCGGGCTGCCCTTCGACTTCAAGAACCCGATCGCTTGCATCGTCTACGGACTCCTTCACTACGGCCCGATTCTGGCCGCATCCATGCTGACCGGTGGCATCGTCGAACCGCTGACCGCGATGATCCGGAAGCACGAGATCAACGAAGGCTTTCTGGTGACGGGTATGCTGATCCCGCTGACGCTTCCTCCAACGATTCCGCTCTGGATGGTCGTCATCGGAACCGCCTTCGGCACGATCTTCGCCAAGGAGATCTTCGGCGGAACGGGGATGAATTTCCTGAACCCCGCGCTTACCAGCCGTGCCTTTCTCTTCTTTGCGTATCCGGCCGCCATGAGCGGCGACGCAGCCTGGATCGCCGCCGATTTTTCGGTGGTCGACTCGTTTTCCGGTGCGACGTTGCTGGCACAGGCGGCCGTTTCAGGCGAGAGCGCCCTGGCTGCCGCGAGTTGGACGCAGTCCTTCCTTGGCTTCGTCCCGGGATCGATGGGAGAGACCTCGACGCTCGCCTGCCTGCTCGGCGCGGCCCTTCTCGTCTGGACCGGCATCGGTTCGATTCGAACCATGGCCGGCGTCCTCTTCGGGACGATCGCCATGGCCGGCTTCCTCAACGTCGTAGGCTCGGAAACGAATCCGATGTTCGCGATTCCCTGGTACTGGCACGCGGTCCTGGGCGGCTGGGCCTTCGGCCTCGTCTTCATGGCGACGGACCCGGTTTCCTCGGCGTTCACGAACCCGGGGAAGCTGATCTACGGCGCGATGATCGGCGTGCTCGTCGTCTTGATTCGCGTGGTCAATCCCGCCTATCCGGAAGGCATGATGCTCGCAATTCTCTTCATGAACATGTTTGCGCCGTTGATCGACCATTTCTTCGTCCAGGCCAACATTCGGCGGAGGGCAGCACGTTATGCAGCATAGTACGGGCTACATCGTCGGATTCGCGGTCGCGATCTGCTTGGTTTGTGCCCTCTTCGTTGCCGGCGCCGCGGTCGGTCTCAAGGATCTCCAGGACGCCAACATCCTGCTCGATCGCCAGAAAAAAGTGCTCACCGTCGCCGGCTTGATGGAGGATGGTGACAACCTGCCTCGCGAAGAGATCGTGGCGACCTTCGACTCGAGCATTCATCAAAAGGTGATCGATCTCAAGACGGGCGCGCTTAACACCGATATCGACGTCACGAGCTTCGATCAACAGGCGGCCGCGAAGGATCCCAACACGAGTCGGGTCGCGCCCGAGAATGCGTCGAAGGTCCGGCGTCTTCCCAATAACGCCCTCGTCTTCGATGTAGTCGAGAACGGAAAATTGAAGTCAATGATCCTACCCATCGAAGGCTACGGACTCTGGGGAACCCTCCACGGCTACATCGCGCTCGCCCCGGACGCGCGCACGATCGTTGGCATCACATTCTATTCGCACAAAGAAACTCCCGGGCTCGGCGGCGAAGTCGACAATCCCCGCTGGAAGGCTCGATGGCCCGGTCGCCTTGCATTCAATGAACGCGGCAAGCCTGTCATCTCCGTCAAGAAGGGCATGGCCGGTTCGGTCGAAGACGATCCCTATCAGGTCGACGGCCTATCCGGCGCGACGATTACAAGCCGCGGCGTGACCGCACTCTTGCGCTTCTGGCTGGGCGACGATGGATTCGGTCCCTACCTGGCGCGCTACCGGACCGAAGCAGGAATAGCTGGGACATAGAGGAAGAAACGATGTCAGATCTCTCGACGCGTGAAGCGTTCATCGACCCACTTTTCAATAACAACCCGATCGCTCTTCAGGTTCTGGGAATCTGTTCGGCGCTGGCCGTGACGACGAAGATGTCGAGCGCGCTCGTGATGTGCGGCGCCGTGACCGCGGTGACGGCCCTTTCAAATGTCTCCATTTCTCTGCTTCGAAATCGAATCCCCAGCAGCATCCGCATCATCGTCCAGCTCACGATCATCGCCTCGCTCGTGATCGTCACAGACCAGATCCTCAAGGCCTTCATCTACGACATCGCCAAAGACCTTTCGGTCTTCGTGGGCCTCATCATCACGAATTGCATCGTCATGGGACGCGCAGAAGCCTTCGCCATGCAGAACCCACCGAAGCTCGCCTTGATCGACGGCGTCGCCAACGGATTCGGCTACTCGATCGTCTTGATGGCGGTCGCTCTTCTCCGCGAGCTCTTCGGCTCGGGCTCAGTCTTTGGCTACACGATTCTCACGCCGGTCAATCAGGGAGGCTGGTATGTCCCGAACGGCCTGATGCTTCTCGCGCCGGCCGCGTTCTTCTTGATTGGATGCTTCATCTGGGCCGTTCGCGCATGGAAGCCTGAACAAATCGAAGAGGAGTTCCACATTGGAGCACTACTTGAGCTTAGCAACGAAGGCGATCTTCGTTGAGAACATGGCCTTGGCCTTCTTCCTGGGGATGTGCTCTTTTCTAGCCGTCTCCAAGAAGGTCGAAACCGCGATGGGTCTCGGCTTCGCGGTCATCTTTGTGTTGGGCATTACCTGCCCGCTCAATCAGTTGTTGGTTGGGGCGCTCTTGAAGCCAGGCGCGCTCGCCTGGGCCGGCTATCCCGACGTCAATATTAGTTTTCTCAGCTTCCTCACGTTGATCGGAACGATCGCGGCGGCCGTTCAGATCGTCGAGATGGTGCTCGACCGTTACTCACCCGAGCTCTATAACGCACTCGGGGTTTTTCTCCCGTTGATCGCAGTCAACTGCGCAATTCTCGGCGCGTCGCTGTTCATGCAAGAGCGCGACTATACGCTCGCCGAGGCGACCGTCTTCGGTGCAGGTTCCGGCGTTGGCTGGCTGCTTGCCGTCGTCGCTCTCGCCGCCATTCGCGAAAAGATGCGATACAGCAATGTCCCAGGGCCACTTCGTGGTCTCGGTATCACCTTCATCACAGTCGGCCTGATGTCGGTCGGCTTCATGGCCTTCGCCGGAATTCAACTCTAGTCATGATCACCATCGCCATCGGCGTCGCTAGCTTCACGTTCATCATACTCGCGCTCGTCCTCGTCCTGATGGCCGCTCGATCGCAGCTCGTTCAGAGTGGCGACGTGACCATTCTAATCAATGGCGATCCAGAGAAGGTGCTTACGACCGCGGCCGGCGCGACCCTGCTCAGCACCCTGGCTGGGAATCAGATCTTCATCCCCTCCGCCTGCGGTGGCCAGGGAACGTGCGGTGTCTGCCGCGTCACCGTGAACGAAGGCGGAGGCTCGCTACTCCCGACCGAAGTTGGACACATCAGTCGCGGCGACGCTCGCGAGGGCTGCCGACTCTCCTGCCAGGTCAAGGTCAAACAAGACATGAAGATCGAGATCCCGGCAGAGATCTTCGATGTCAAGCGCTGGAAATGCAAAGTTCGCTCGAACAAGAACGTGGCGACCTTCATCAAAGAGCTCGTGATCGAGTTGCCCGAGGGCGAAAGCGTACCGTTTCGAGCGGGCGGCTATATCCAGATCGAATGTCCACCTCACGTCGTGAGCTATCGAGACTTCGAAGTCGAGGACGAATATCACGCCGACTGGGACCAGTTCGACGTCTGGCGCTTCACGTCGACAGTCGAAGAGATAGTCGACCGAGCGTATTCGATGGCGAATTACCCCGAAGAACGCGGGATCATCATGCTCAACATTCGCATCGCATCGCCGCCTCCACGCCTACCCGACGTTCCGCCTGGTCAGATGTCTTCCTACCTTTTCAACTTGAAGCTCGGGGATGAAGTCACGATTTCGGGCCCCTTCGGCGAGTTCTTTGCCAAAGAAACCGAGAGCGAAATGATCTTCATCGGTGGCGGCGCCGGCATGGCCCCGATGCGCTCGCACATCTTCGATCAGTTCCAGCGGTTGGAAACGGGTCGCGAGATCTCCTTTTGGTACGGTGCGAGGAGCCTTCGTGAAGCCTTCTACATCGAGGACTTCGATGCGATTCAAGCCGAGAACGAGAACTTCAAATGGCATCTCGCCCTGTCGGAACCACAAGAAGAAGACAACTGGACCGGTGAAACCGGATTCATCCATCAAGTCCTGTTCGACAACTATTTGAGAGGCCATCCCTCGCCCGAAGATTGTGAATACTATATTTGCGGCCCGCCGATGATGAACGATGCCGTCATCAAGATGCTGACGGACCTGGGCGTGGAGCCCGAGAATATTCTCTTCGACGACTTCGGGGGCTAGTCGAAGCCTTCTAGCAAAGGTCGCTGATGCCAGGTCTCGAGCTCGATCGAAGAACACTTCGGCTGATCGCGATCGCTTTCGTGCTTCTCGCCGCCCTCTCCGTTCATCGACTCTTTCTGGCGGAGCAGCCCGGCTCGCCTGACGTCCTGATCGTCGCCGGACGCACGATGGGGACGACTTACGAGATTCGTATCGCCGGCGATGGGCTCGACAACATCCTACGCCAAAGGGTCGACGAAGATTCGAAGGAGCGACTGCTCGAGATCGACCGGTGGATGTCGAATTGGAATCCCGAATCCGAAATCGCCCGCTTCAACGCCCATGACTCCATCGAGGACTTCCCGGTCTCCGCCGAAACTGCGGAGGTCGTGGCTTACTCACTTCTGTTGGGCGAATGGAGCGGAGGCGCCTTCGACATCACCGTCGGACCCCTCGTCGCACTCTGGGGATTCGGCAGCCATGCGCGCATCGAATTCAAACCCGATCCGCTCGAGATCGCGGACCTCCGCGGACGCACCGGCCCGGGAATGCTCCGGGTCGGCGGAGCCGAGGAGAGTTCGCGATCTTTTCTTGGAAAGACGGATCCCAGGGTCGAGATCGACCTTTCTGCCATCGCCAAAGGCTATGGCGTCGATCACGTCGCAAACGGACTCGAAGGTCTGGGACGATTCGATTACCTCGTCGAGATCGGCGGCGAAATTCGCGCATCCGGCCAGCGACCGGGTGGTGGCCCCTGGCGAGTCGCAGTCGAAAAGCCCGAGATGGAAGAGCGTCGAATTCAGTCCGTCCTTTCGCTCAGCGATCAAGCCATGGCGACGTCCGGGGACTATCGAATCTTCTACATCGAAGATGGCCGACACATATCCCACACGATCGATCCACGATCGGGCCATCCGGTCGAGAACGGCCCCGCGTCTGTCACGATTCTCGCGGATACGGCGACCGAAGCGGATGCCTGGGCGACCACGCTGATGGTCCTGGGCGAAAGCGAAGGTCTGCCACTGGCCGAAGAGCACGGCATCGCCGCCATGCTGCTCATTCGACAAGACGACGGATCGATCTCCGTGCGAAGCAGCTCTCTCTTTCCGGCTGACGCAGCCAAGAGCAATGCCCCCGACGCTCGCTAGGCGATCACCCACCCGCTGCCAGATCCTGTAGAGTCGAGAGGCGAAGGCAAGCCATCTGATCGAGCACTTCCTCTTGATGGAAGCTTCGACCAACCAATGAGCCTACCGTCATGCGTAATCAGTTGACCCAGCGTATTCGTTCCTTTCGCTTCGCCCTCCGAGGCATCGCAATGATGCTCGCGACCGAAACGAACGCGTTGATCCACGCACTCGCGACCCTCGTCGTCGTCGCTGCCGGATGGGCATTCAATCTCGATCGCGCGGAGTGGTTCGCGTTGATTCTCGCGATCACCATCGTTTGGGTCGCGGAGGCCATCAACACGGCGATCGAAGCGGTGTGCGACGCCGTTTCGCTCGAAGAGAATGCCAAGATCGGACGCGCCAAGGACCTTGCTGCCGGGGCTGTATTGCTTTCCGCAATGGGTGCAACCGCGATCGCGATCGTCGTATTCGGTCGCAGATTAGTCGAGTTATTCGTTTCCTGAGAGAGAACGGTGTCGCAACCGACAGGAGATTTCATCCATGACCCTTGCACGACTCGTCAAGATTTTCACGCGCTACCCGGGAGTCGAACAGGCAACTTCATACGGCACGCCGGCCTTTCGCGTTCGCAAGAAGTTGCTGGCACGAATGCATCAGACCGAGAAGGCAATCGTCCTGCGCATTGCCGACCTCGAAGAGCAGGAGACGCTCATCAAAATGGATCCCGAGGTCTTCTACGTGACCGATCACTATTCCGGGCACCCCTATGTGCTCGCCCGACTCTCAACGGTCGCGGAGGCACAAATCCTCGACGTATTCGAAGCGGCGTGACGCCTGAGCATCGGCAACCGTTCCGCGATAGCCTCCCGTCGCCGTGCGCGGGCAAGGGTCAGTGCCCCGCGCTGGAGTTTTCGATGGATGTCTTCCTGTTGACAGTTTTGATTTTCGGTCTCGCCATGGCTGGCATGGCGGTTGGTGTGATCTTCTCGAATCGAACGCTCAAGGGTTCATGTGGGGGAACAGGACTCGACTGCAGCTGCGACGACGAAGCCCGGCGACAGTGTGCACTCGCAGCCAGGCACGGCTCGGACTGATCTCTCACCACCCGAATCCCAGGCTCGACCGGCCGTCGCGGACGATCGGATCGTCAATCCATGAATATTCGCGGCGGTGAAGTCCAGAATCAGGGACTGATCAGGACGCGCTCCCATCCATCGGTCGATACGCTCCGGCCCGAACTCTCGAGAATCGTCGCCTCGAGATTCGTCTTTTTCATCAATCGCACAGCCGTCCGATTCGCCCCAACGACCAACAGGGCCGTACTCCACCCATCCGCCATCGAACTCCGGTCCGCGAGAACGATCGCCTCGACGCCTTCGCTCAGGATGCTGCCGGTTCGCGGATCAATGATCTGCGAGACACGCTCGCCCGCGAGTTCGCTCGACGTTCCGAGGCTCGAACTGACGGACAGTGCCTTGTCTCGCAGGTGAACGACGCTGTGGCTTTCGGCGGAGGATTCCTGCGATCGAATCTCCAAGCGCCAGCCGCGACCGTCAGGATCTCCGATCGCCATGATGCTGCTTTCGCCGAAACTCAAGAGTGCAGCGGCTTGCGGTAGATCGGCCTGAAAGGTTTCGCGTAGTCGGTCCAGGACGACGCCTTTGGAGATACCGTCGAGGTCGACGCGCATACCTCGTTTCAAGGCTTCGAGCTTCCCATCGCCGACGAGCAGAAAAGCCTGGCTTCCGACTCGGGCCTTGGCGGCGCGCAGTTCTTCGAGGGACGGCCATTTTCCGTCGGCGATGGCGCGGGTCCAGAGTTCGACAAGCGGCCCGACCGTCATGTCGAAAGCGCCGCCGCTGCCTTCCCAGACTTCCATCGCCAGGAAGAGAATGGACTCGAGTTCGGAACCGAGTTGGATCTCTCTCGTGAGAACGTCATCGCTCGCGAGCGATTGATTGAGACTGGCCAGTTCGGTTTCGGGATCGTGACGCGAGTAGATTTTCTCGAGCCGAGGAATTTCCAATCGCGCCCATTCGATGAATGCGCGGGCGCGCTCGATCTTTTCGGGCGGAACACGAATCTCGATCTCGAAGAAGGTCCCCATGGCCAGCCAGCCATCCGAGATCGCAATTCGAGTCGGCGAGGAAGAGGGACTCTTCGTAGTACAGCCCACCAGAAGAATGGCCAGAAGCGCAAGCACTCGAGCCGTCGGGACTAAGCTCAATCCCAGTCCTCGTCTTCGGACTCTTCGCCGCTGGTGTAGTTCTGCGCTTGATTGCCAGCAAATACGGACCAGAGAGCAATCGCGACCAAGGCGGCGAGGCTCCCTTGCAATAGGAGGATGCCCGCGATCTTCGTCCATGCGAAGCCGGCACCCCCCCAACGTACCAGCCATCCGGCGCCTTCCGAAGCGAGCGCCGAAACGAAGGGAACGATGATCAAGGCAATCTTCCAACCGACCCGCACGGGAACGAAGAGTGCGAGATGGGTCAACACCATCATCAACATCCCCATCGCGAAGAGATGAAAATGAGCGACTTCGACCATCCCTCTATAGCTGCGGGCGGAACGAAACTCCGCCTCATTTCCCAGGTAGTGATCGACGACGGAGGCCGTCGTGAAATCCATGGAGTCGAAATAGAGCATCCAATTCGTCAACCAAAGAAGAATGACGAAGAAGCAGTAGAGAACGACGACGACCTGAAGGAGACGATTTCGATCCCACTCCCCTGTAACCGTAAATCGCAATCGAGATCCTTCCCTGGGAACGCCCGGTCATGACCCGGTCCGAGAGGACTGGGCAAGCGTCCATCGACCCGGAATGAGTCTAGGGCGCTTGGCTTTCGACTTCAGCGGGGCGGAGCAGAACTTCCCAGTACGCGAGCATTCGACGCACCCCGTCCGCGGCGGCCCGGGCGGAAAGCGTTGCGCCAACCACGCCGTGGACATCATGACCGACTCGAAGGGCCGCTTCTTTGGATTTCCCCTTGAATTGATCGTACCAGCGACGTGTCGGGAGATAGTCGAGCGGCTCGTGAAAGGCCAGAATGCGAACGCTACGAACCAGACCAAGGGGTGTCAGGACAACCATGAACGCTTCCGGTTTCGTCCGGACATTGTGGACGTCGATATGGGCATAGCCGATCAGTTCGCCGTCTCGATAGGCGCTGTGAATGACAACCACCTTGGACTCGAGTTCACGGCCGGTCATCGCGCGAATTCTCTCGGCGTCGAGTTTGCGAATGAGAAGAGTCTTGCGCTCGATCTGCGTTGCGTCGGGAAAGGCCTCGGCCAGGGCTTGTTGCTGGCTCACGAAGACCTTCGCCGATGCCTCTCCGGCAAACGACTGAACGAGGGCCAGGGCGATGACGAATGTCATCGCCCTGGATCGATTCTGAGTTTCCCGCCTAATCAAAAGACATAACCCACCAACGCCTGAACCTCGTCCGCTCGACTGCCGTTCGCGAGATCGAAACGTCGGAAGTCGACTTTGAACACGACTTCGGGGATCGGCTTGAATTGCAGGCCCGCAACATAGAGATCGATGTTCTTGCTCTTGTCTCGCGTGTAGAGCAAGTCCGAAACGTCTCGCTGGGTATCGTATTGCTCGAAGCGAAAGTAGGGCTCGAGCGACATGCGTGTTCCTGGAACGAGAGAAGGCATGATGTCGTAGGCCGCTTCGACGTACCAGCCGCGCATGTGGTGGGCGATCGAGTCGCCGGAATTGTCGGGTTCAAAGACCCTGAAGTCGCCGCCGCCGGGGTCCGCAATGAATCCCTTGTCGAGAGCGCGGGAAAGCCGGCCAGCTTCGTCGATAAAGGCCTCCGTCCAAAGGGCACGCAAGCTCAATCCCCGGCTCTTGTATTGCGCGTGAAACTCATAGATCGTCGTCTGCGAGTCCGGCAGATCACTCACGACCCCGGCATTTTCCGATCCCGCGACGAGCTGAATCGAACTCGTAAAGTCTTCCTCCTGCCCCGATTGACCCGTATAGACCGATCCACCCACGAGCAGCCCGGGAGCGACATCGACGTCGACGCGCCCAACGACAGCGAAGTCATTCGCGAGAGCT
>CAWLAJ010000034.1:0-20597 GCA_963854795.1 Deltaproteobacteria bacterium UBA4427
GGCGCCGTGATGGGCGTAGCGGGCTCGAGCGTCTCGACCACCGAAGTTCCAGACAGTCTGCGCGAGCCTTTCGCCGACGCGAGACTTCCGCTTCTGGTGCCCGCGGCGCTCCCGGCGCCCGGGCTTCACAGCTACCATCGCTACGTGATTCGGGTGCCCGCCGAGCGTCGAGACGGACTCTCGCAGGCGTTGGCGCGCGCGGGCATCGAGAGTGCGGTTTTCTATCCGCGTGGCCTGCATCAACAACCCGCGCTCTCCGCATTTTCACCGGCCGAGCCCCTGATCGAAACCGAACGAGCGTGTCGTGAGGTTCTTTCGCTGCCGCTCTTCGCCAAATTGGGTATCGACCGCGTCGAGGCGGTCGTAGCCGCCGTCCTTCGATTCTTCGAGTCCTAGGATCCCCGCGGCGAGCCTCCGCCAACTCACGCGTCGCTGCGGGTTCGGGATCCAGCGAAAAAGCGACTCAGTCTGCGGATCGCTTGTTTCTGCGAAAGAGCGTCATGAACAAGATCCGGATATCCAGCCAGAACGACCATTGCTGGATGTAGTAGAGATCGTGTTCGACCCTTGAGTGAATCGAAGTATCACCACGCCAGCCGTGGACTTGTGCCCAACCGGTCATTCCGGCCCGAACCTTGTGGCGCAGCATGTAGCCGGGAACCTCTCGGCGGAATTCGTTGATATAGGTTGGGCGTTCCGGGCGCGGTCCGACGAGACTCATCTCGCCACGAAGAACATTGATCAATTGGGGCAACTCATCGAGATTGAATTTTCGCAAGCGACGGCCGAGTCGCGTTCGGCGCGGGTCCCGCGGCTTCGTCCAGCCCGGGCCAGTGGCCTCGGCATCGTTCTTCATCGAACGGAATTTCAACATCTCGAAAACGCGCCCATCGTGACCCATGCGCTTCTGGCGATAGAGAATGGGCGCGCCAGAGCTTGCGTAGATGGCCGTGGCGATCACGCCGAGAGCGGGAGACAAGACGACGAGCGCCGCGGACGAAGCGACTAGATCGAAGGATCGCTTGCCCACAGCGGCCCAGCCGATCAGCGCGGTCTCTTGCAGGCCGATGACGGGAATTCCGTCGAGGCTCTCGACAGTACTGCGCAGGCTATAGCCGTGAAGCAGATCCGGCACGATCTTGACGTTCACGACGTCATCCTCGAGTTCCGCCACGACCTTTTCGAAGAGTTCCGATTCGTGGCGTGAGAGAGCGATGATCACCTGGTCGACGCGATTGTCGCGCAGGATCTGCTTGAGATCGCTCGTCGCGCCCATCACATGGGCTCCTTCGACCGCACCGCCAATGGATCCGCTCGCGACGACGCCGATCAGCTTGAGCCCCGCGTCCGGACGCTGGCGGATTCGCTCGACGACCGAAGCCGCCAGTGGACCCGAGCCGACAACCAGCACATAACGAAGATTGAAGCCGCGCCGGCGCGCGTGGCGAAGGCCATAGCGAATCGTCGAACGCAACCCGATTACACTAAGCGGAGCCAGAAGGGCGAAGATGCCGATTGCGAGACGCGAGTAGAAATAGCTCCGGGCAAAGAACGTAATCGCGACGAGAAGCAGAATCCCCATGGCGGTCGCCCGAAGTACGGCGACGGCCTCCCCGAGCATTGAGTCCATTCGTCTCGCTTCGTAGAGTCCGTGCGATCGAAAGAGACCCAGAAAGAGCGGAAGGATCACGGCCAGCGGATAGACGTACTCGATCGCCGGCGGTACGCCGAGCGGCGTCGGCAGCCCGGTGTTGAATCGAAGGAGGTAGGCGCCAAACCAGGCGCCCGCGATCAGTACGAGGTCGGCCACCGCCTGAAGCGTTCGAAAGACCTCGCTGTGTCGATACAGCATCCGCTCGTTCCCCACCCATCGGGGAAGGTGCCAGATTCGCGATCAGCTCGCCGGCTTGGGCTCGACGGATAGGACAAATATTCGCTTATCCCTCGATGAAATCGTGTGAACTACCCGCAGCCACTGACCAAGTCCCTCCTCTAGTCCGAGGTGATCTCCCAGTTTCGCTCGATCGATCACCACCCAGCGCGCGCCTCGGCGACGAAGATGATCCTCGATGCGGCCATCATGGCCGGCCGGTAGGGGAACAAAACGAGCCGCGGCGTAATAGGCGACGCGCAGCTTCTGTGCTGCGACCGGCCCGGTTCCCGTGCGATTTTCAGCCAGCCACTCCGCCGCAACGCGGACGGGGATGCGGTCGTCTCGCCGCGACCGGAGATCCCGAGCCCCCCAGCCCAACACCAGGGCGGCCACCAAGACGAGGCAGACCACCCGCGAGTCCTGCAGTCGCCGGAGCAGAGGCGCGTCTCGGCTCACGAATCGCGCCGCGAGACTCCGCCAGAGAAATTCCACACCCAGGGCTGAATACGCGAGCAGGGGCAGCCACGGCGGCAGTGCATGGCGACGACTCACGTACCCGGCGCCCCACACGAGCAGGATCAGCAATCCCATATAACCCGCCGCAACGAGAGCGGTGGCCTGATCGCCTCGCCGCCGACCGCCATCGGGTCGTTCGGTTTCCGCCGCTTGATCCCGTCTCGAGTTCGAACGCGCCGCGAAGATCCCAACGAGCGCCAGCAGCAGCAATTCCCATCGAAAGGCGGACATCGACGTCTCTGCGACGCGAACCACCGCCTCCACCACGCCAGCTAGATTTCGATCGGGTCGAGAGGCGCCTCGACCATCCGCGCGGATCGCCTGTTCCGGAAGTGGCAGACCTCGAACCAGCGCTCTCAAGCGATCGCCCTCGAGAGGTTTCTCGGCGCGCACGCTCGGGCTCGCCGGGTCCGCAATCAGGCGTGAAAGGGACTTTTTCTGCGTGACCGTAAACTCGCCGGTCAAACCACTGACGGAAATCACGAAGGGAGCGAGCACGATGGAGCCGGCCACGAGCAGGGCGACGCCGGAAACAGTCGCCGCGCGACGAGATTCGGGAAGCCGAATGGCCCGAAGACTCAACAACACGAGACAGGCAAGAAACAGCCCGGCTCCTTCCGGTCGCGTCAGGAACGCCAATCCAAAGACGACGCCACAAGCGGCCGCCGTTTTCCATGTCGGCCGGCCGACGACCCTGACCATCAGCGCGAAGCCCAGAAGAAAGATCCCGGTATAGAGCCCGTCACTCATCACGTCGGAGGAAAAATCGACGGCCCACGGATGCAGCGCCACCATCCAGGCGGCGAGCCACGCGACGTCGCGACCGAATACGTCGCGCACGAACCAGAACACGGCCGCCACGGAAAGCAGCCCACCGGCGATCGAGACCACTACGGCCGCCGTCTCGCGATCAACCGAGAAGGCCGACACCAAAGCGATCAGCCCGGGATACAGGGGGTGGTACGGATGGGCCAGAACTTCGGCCCAGCGTCCTTCGCCAATCGCTTCGGCCAGGGCCAGGAAAATGGGTCCGTCGTTGAACAGGACAGCGGTCTGCGACCACGCGTAGGCACGAAGGGCGAGCGCCACGAAGAGAACGAGCGCCAGGCGACCCCCCTCGGATCGCGCAAACCGTGCCACGGCGCCGGAGTCGCTGCCGCGATCGGGATTCGAGTTCAGCGGATGCTCCGCTCGTCCGCCTCGACCGCCCCCCGCAGATCATGGAGGAAATCCGGCATCGCCGAGATCACGCGACTCCAGTTGGGAATCTGCGGTGAGCCCATCGGGTCTCGCACGAAATCGAGTCCCGCCGCCCGGAGCGCACCGGAGAAGGTCTCGACCGCCACCTCTTCTTCATGGCGATCAAAGGAGAGACCGTTCAGCTTGGCGTCATCGCTGTAGCGTGCGATCGCGTCCTGGGCGGTCCGAACGTAGGCGGAGATCATGGTATTGAGAAAGCCCGAATCGAATTCGACTCCGTAGCTGGCGAGGTTACGGATCAGGGACGCGGCGATGTCACGCACCATGCGATGCAGTCCGGCAGTGGGATCGTGCTCGGAAAGTTCTTGATGTTTGTGATCGTAGTTCTCGACCAACTCGACCTGACAGATCCGCTTCAGGGAACAATTCCGGTACACCTCGGCCAGGACACCCACCTCGAGGCCCCAATCCGCGGGGATGCGATTCGCACGAACCAATTCGATCGTCATCGAACACTCGCCGGCCAGCGGATATCGAAAGGACTCGAGATAATCGAGTAGCGGTACCGCGCCAAGAACGGATTTCATCGATCGGATCAGGGGCGCCATGAAGAGTCGCGTGACCCGGCCATGCATGCGGTCGGAGACCCGACTGTAATAGCCCTTGGCGAACTCGTAACTCATGTTTGGATTCGCGGTCGGGAAACAGAGTCGAGCCAGCAGATCGCGACGATAATCGAGAATGTCACAATCGTGGGTCGCCACGACGCGGGCGCGCCCGGTCGCGAGCACGTAGCCGTAGGCGATCCAATTCGCCCTGCCCTTGCCCTCGGCACCCGGATCGAGGCCCTCGTCCTTCAGTCGTGCAAAGAGTTCCTGGATGCGAGGTCCCTGGTTCCAGATCACGGTCGGCGGCGAGTCGTCGCTGGTCCGTACGACGTCGAAGATCTCGCGCATTTCGCGGAATTGATTCTGATCCGCTTCGCCGGACAGGCTGACCACGCATTGGCGCAGATAGGGCACGCGGGACAATTCTTCGACAATTTGCTTGAGCGCGGGTCCGTGGATCTCGGCATAGAGCGAGGGCAATACCAGGGCGACGGGGCGCTCGCGCCCGTAGCGAACCAATTCACGTTCCAGGCGCGCGAGGTCGGGTTCACCGAGTCGGTGCAGGGAGGTGATCACCCCGCTCTGGTGGAAGTCAGCCATGGGCAGGACATTCGCACCCGCCCCCTTCGGGTGTCAAGCGAGCGCTTCTGCGACCCCTGAAGGCTACCTGGGCGCGCCGTTGGACCGGCTAGTGGAGTCCGACGGGGGTGAGCGCGGGCTCGATGGCTTCCTCGAGCAATCGCAGCGCCTCGGGGTCGATCTCATAAAACTCGATGCCGACCTCCTGGGTGATCGGGTCCGTTTCCGTGGCCCAGGCGACTTTTCCGGTCGCCACGACCGTGAGGTCGCCGACATTGAACGTCACTCGCAGCACAGCCCCCAGGTTGATTTCGACGCCGACCGCTTCGAAGCTGATACCACCGGTCGAGAGGTTCTTCGAAACCGCGAGCTGATCGGGGTGATCGATCTCCGCGAAGGAGATCACCTGATCCGTTCCGACTCGATGGTATTTGCGGCGCTCCGCACCGCCCTCTTCGCCCATGACCGTCCACCCCTTTCGAGGAGGCCCCTTGCTGCGAGACGCTCTCGATAGCGAGCCCGGGTCTCGGGCTCTCTGGGCGTTTTCGGCCTTGCTCACCGTCGGCTTGAGCTGACAGGCGGTCCAGTAGCCGGAATGCCCGCCGCAACCGGAATCGCGACAGTCGAGCTCGATCGAGCCGCTCAAAACAGGTCGAGCTGCCGCTCTTCTGCACCAGAGATTTCCAACCCCTTGAGAACCAGACCGGCGCGGCGGACGAGGCCCCCTTCGACGACGACCCTCGCCAGCAGATCCTGGGCCACATCCATCAGGCGCGAGGCGTCTCCCGTCGGTGTATCGAGGCTGCAGCTGCGGGTCACCGTTGTTTCGTCGGCATAGGTCAGTCGCAGCGCGATCCGACGCGCGCGCAAACCGTCTCTGCGCAGCGCCTGCTCGAGCCGGCCCGAAATCCGCGTCAAGCACTGGGTCAGTCGCGACGGTCCGGACTCCGAATCGAGATCGGCTGGCTCGGGCTGCGCGAGCGTTTCCTCGCGAGACAGCGTCGTTGGATGACGTCGCACGCGAAGCGGTTGGGTGTCCTCGCCGCAAGCCAGAAGCCAAAGCGCTCGACCGTGAGCGCCGAGAAGAACCTCGAGCCGCTCGAGACCGAGCTCGCGCAAGCCTGGAATTCCGGTCACGCCGAGTTCTGCCAATCGAGAGGCCGTCTTCGGTCCTAGACCGGGAAGTCGCTCGACCGATTGGCTCAGCAGATAGCCCTCGAACTCATCGCCTCCGATCACCCTCGATCCGCTTCGGCCGACATCCTCCGCCGCCATCCGAGCGGCGAACCGCACGGGGGCCACCCCGATCCGGAGTGGCAAGCCCGTCTGATCCGCCACCCGCGCCTCGAGTCGTTGGGCTAGCTGCAAGGCTCGATCGAATTGGGTGGGCGCACGAAAGAAGAAGCCGGACAACCCGTCGATCTCGACCGCTTCGACTTCTTGACGAATCGCGGCCCGCAGAAGACCAGAGATCTCGCGCGCGCGTTGAAGATCGGTCCGAAACCACTTCGCCTCGGGCGCGCGACCCTGCGCCTCGACAAGCCCCATCCCCTCGATGATTCCGCGAAGTCGAAGGTCGTCGCTCACGGCCACCACCTTGCCTCGTTTGGCCGGGTCGCCTCCGATCAGGAGCGGACGCTCACGCAGGTCCGGCGAGTCGCGTCGCAGGATCGCGATATGGAAATCCGCCACCTCGGCAAATCCGACGGCCCCCGCGCCCGAGCCACGCGCGGTCAGGGCGCCGGCTCCAGCAGCAACCGCGCCTCGCTCTCCTCCTCGATCACCAATCGATTCGTGGCGAAGAGCGAAAGCCGCGATTCCACCCAGCGTCCGACGCGATCAGCATAATGCGAATGCCCCGGATGTTCGGTCTGCCCTGGCGCAAGCGAACTCAACAGTCGATCCGACGCGGCCAGGTCCATGGCCACCCGGTACAGACCGGCACGATCGACGTCGAACGACAGCCCGGGCCGATGATGCGAAAGGGCCAGCGCCTGTCCGCTTCCGTGGGCGGCAAAGGATCGGCCCAACGTCTGCGAGGACGGGGCGCCTCCTCCGATGGTCGCAAAACGAAGACGATGCAGACGTCCCCAGGACCAACGCTCCCGTGTCGGTCCCAGACGATGATTCAGACTGACCCAGGCCTCGCGCAGACTCGCGCGAGCCGCGCTTCCGACTCGTTCTTCATCCGTCCAGCCACCGGCACGCCGGATCTTTGCCGTCCGCAAGATCAGCCGCTCGATGGCGAATTGTGGCCGCGCATGCGGGGTTTCGAGATAACGTGCGAAAAGCTCCGGGCCAAAAGGTTCACGCAATAGATTTCCGAGCAGGTGTTCGATCACGAGATGATACGCGGCCGCCCCCGTGCTCTCGGCATCCGCTCGACCATCCCAGCGTTCGAGCAATCCGGCGATTTCCGCCGCTTCCTGGGGCAGCGGTCCGCTTCGTCGCGCGAGTCCGAGGATCGACGCAACGACGCGTGGCGCGCGCTGAGCCAGATCATCTTGAAAGATCTCGGCGGCCGCCCGCAGCGTGAGCGGTCCTTCACGGGTCCGCCGCTGAAGTTCGAACTCGAGTCTGGCCGCGAGGTCGCCGGGCCGCCAGAGCCATTCGAGTTGATCGAGTCCGCCGCGACTCGGCCAGGGCTGATCGAGCGCCAGGATCCAGGGATCCGGGCCGACCCCGAGTTCCTGACTCGGCAGCGCCTTGAGGCGTACTCGCTCGTGCCAATCGAAACTTCGCAGTCGGCCCTGCACCGGCACCAGACCCGTTGGCAATGGACGCCTCGGAAGCCACCCGGCCACTTGAATCCCACCCTGTCCGTCACGATCGGCATAGGCGAGTGCCAGCACCGGTTCGTGGTGCCCGGCCAATGCGCCGGCGACGTCTTTCGCCCGAGCCAAGCGAAGCAGAGCGAGCATCGAGCTCAGTCCATCGCCCGACCGAGCGCCGGTCCAGGCAAGCGCCCGTGCCGCGCGAAGCGAATCGGCGCGGGCTTCGACTTCGTCTCCAGAAGGAGCATCGTCATCGACGCCGGTCGCGACCCCTCGCTGGGGCCCCTTGCCAACGAGCGTCTCGATCAATGGGCCGTGGCGCGTCGAACGCAGGCGCAGCGTCGTTTCCTGCAGGTTTCCGCGCGCATCGCGAAAACGCAATGTCTCGGACCGTTCCTCGACGGGAACCCAGAGCGTCCCATTCTGGTAGAGGCTGCGATCTTCGCGCAGGGTCTCGATGAAGACATCCGAAATCGAAGCGCTCGCCGGCACTGCCGCCCAGGCCAGTCTGCTATTGCGGCCCGCCCAGAGAATCGGAGAGCCCGGGATCGTGGCGCCGGCGACATCGAGGGCTCCCGCTTTGAGATGCACTTCATAAAAGAGCGCGGGCACCGCGGGCTCGACGTGCCAATCGGCCACCAGGATCGGCGCGCCGCTCTCGCTCTTGGAACCTTCGACGATCCAGGCTCCTCCCGTTGGCAAGCCGATTCCGCGACAGAGCGCGCGCGTCGAGCCGTCGAGTGTGTTTCGTGATGGCGTGGCTGCGGTCGTCGGTTCCGAGGGGAACGGCAGCATCGGAGCGATCCCGAAATCGATCGACGAGCGCCCGGGGAAGAAGGGGCGCGCGGCAACGCTCCCGAGGCGCTGAATCAAGTCGTCGAGAAAGAGCGTCGTTTCGAGCGTGCCGCCAATGCACCAGGAGAGCAATTTCACGACGGCCAGCGAATCGACCGCCCGCCACGACTCCAATTGCTCGACCGATCCGCCGAGTGTCTGTGGAGCGGCTACGCGAGATTGATGAATTCGAGCGATTCGGGCGTTGACGCCGGCCGCGTACGCATCGAGCACCTCGCGCGAAGACTTCGGGAGTGCCTTGGCGCTCGCCTCCGCGGCCCGAGAGATCTCGAGCACGCGCGCAAGGCGGTCGGTTGGCAGAGCGGCTTCGCCGTCGATCTCCGCCGTCCGTCCGTGCGCTCGGCGGCGGAGCCAATCCATCTGGGCCAGTCGGTCCTGGGCATGCGCGAAACCCAGACCAAACCAACCCTCCCGTTCGTTCAGCGAAATCACGTGGGGAATGCCGCGAGCGTCTCGCAGAATCTCGACGGGAGCCGGCAGATCCGAGATGCGAATCGTGCCGGCGACCAGGGCGAAGGACTCGCGTTCGCGGCGATCGTCGTCGCCCCAGCGCTGCATCAGCAGTAGCACGGCGATCACCAGCAGGGCGCCCAGCAGGAGACGCACACCCAACTGGGGGAGTCCGGGCGCGTCGACGTCGGGCTGCTCTCCCTCGCTCACAGACATCGATGCTTGGCCCCCCGGCTGCATTCCCGCTCGACCCTGCCCTGGCGGACCGTTCAGCTCCTCTTCGAACGCCCGAAAAGAGAAGTTAAGTCGAGTACTTGAGAGCATAACGGAGGGCCGGTACATTGCGCGCCCCAGCTCACCCTCCTCGAAGCGGAGTGCCGATCGAATCGTGGCCATCCTGTCCCTCGATGCTTTACTCGATGCCGGCCCGCTCACGGGAGCGCGGGTATTCGTGCGAGCCGATCTGAATGTTCCCCAGAAGGACGGGAAGATCGCTGACGACAGCCGAATTCGTGCCTCACTTCCGACCCTCGAACGATTACTCGAGGCCGATGCGCGCATCCTTCTCGCCTCTCATCTCGGCCGGCCCAAGGGGCAGCGCGATCCGGGTCTGTCTCTCGAACCCATCGCTGCGGCGATCTCGGCCTCGCTTTCTAACACGACGCCGACCGAGGTTCATTTTGTCGGCGATTGCGTCGGCGATGAGGTTTCGGCGGCCGCCGACCGGCTCGCGCCCGGTGAAATTCTCTTGCTCGAAAACCTCCGCTTCCACAGGCAAGAGACCGAGAACGATCCAGAATTCGCCGAGGCACTCGCGGGGCTGGCGGATATCTATGTCAACGACGCATTCGGAACCGCGCATCGCGCGCATGCCTCGACCGTGGGCATGGTCGGTTTCGTTCCACGGGTGGCGGCGGGGCTCTTGCTTCAGTCCGAACTCGATGCGCTCTCTACGACCTTGAATCCGGATCGACCCTTCGTCTGTTTTCTGGGAGGCGCGAAGGTCTCCGACAAGCTCGGCGTCCTCGAGGCGCTGATCGAGCGGGCGGATACGATCGGGGTCGGCGGCGCGATGGCCTACACATTTCTGGCGGCACGCGGCGAAGCGACCGGTCGTAGCCTCGTGGAGCCAGAGCGACTCGACGATGCGAAACGAATGATGGCGCGGGCCGAAGAGCGCGGATGCGAGCTGCTCCTGCCGACCGATCACGTCGTGACTCGAGAGATCGAAGACGGGGCCGAAGCGAGGACGGTCGAGACCATTCCGGAAGGTTTCATCGGCATCGATATCGGCCCGAAGACTGCCGAGCGCTACGCAGCCGCGGCCGCACGGGCCCGGGCGATTCTCTGGAACGGACCGATGGGCGTCTTCGAGATCGATGCGTTCTCGCGTGGGACGGAACGATTGGCGCGTGCGGTGGCAGAGTCGAGTGCGCGAACGATCGTCGGTGGCGGCGATTCGTTGGCCGCCGTACACAAAGTGGGCGTCGGCGCGGACATCGATCACCTGTCGACGGGTGGAGGTGCCTCGCTCGAATTCGTGCAGGGTCTCGAATTGCCCGGAGTCCTTGCGCTGGATCGCGAAGAGGAAAAGACCCGATGAGCCGCACACCGTTTTTCGTCGCCAACTGGAAGATGAACCTCAGCCCGAGCGAAGCGGCCGCGTTTGCGAGACAGTTCATCAAGCTGCTCGCTCCCCACGCGTCGGAGATTGGAGATCGCTTCGAAGTCGCCATCGCACCCGCCTACCCGGCCCTGGACCGCCTCGGTCGTGCCCTCTCGGGCTCCGGGATTTCGCTGGCCGCCCAAAACGTCCATGGCGAAGGATCCGGGGCCTTCACGGGCGAGGTTTCGGCCTCCATGCTGGCGGATCTGGGCTGCGCCCATGTGCTTCTCGGACACAGCGAGCGAAGGCAACTCTTCGGGGAAAGCGACGAGGTCATCCGGACCAAACTGCAGAATCTCGAAGGCGGGAGCCTCACGCCGATTCTCTGCATCGGCGAAACCCTGGACGAGCGCGAAGCCGAAAAAACCCTGGAAGTCGTCGCCCACCAGCTCGAATCGGCCCTCGATGGCATGGGCGATGGGCTCGCGAGCCAGTTAGTGGTAGCCTACGAGCCCATCTGGGCGATTGGCACGGGTCGCACTGCGACTCCGGAAATCGCCCAGACGGTACATGCGGCCATCAGGAAGACGCTCCTCTCCCGACCCGGACCGACCGGCGACGAGACGCGGATTCTCTACGGTGGTTCGGTCAAACCCTCCAACGCGAGAGAACTCCTCTCACAGCCTGACGTCGATGGCGCCCTCGTCGGTGGCGCCAGTCTCGACCCGGAATCCTTCGCGCAAATCACCCTGGCCTGTCTGGAGACACCCTGATGGAAACCTTCCTTTACTCTCTTCACTTCATCGTGTGCTTCGTGCTGATCGCCGTCGTACTTCTGCAGCGCGGCAAGGGTGCGGATCTCGGGGCATCGCTCGGCGGCGGAAGCGCCAACACGATCTTCGGCAGCCGCGGCGCCGGCAATTTCCTCACCAAGATTACGACCGCCAGCGCGATCACCTTCATGGGGACGTCTCTCTCCCTTTCCTACCTTGGCTATCAGGCCTCCGACATCCGACTCTTCGATGAATCCGAGCCCTTCGAAATTCCGCTCGACCCCGGAGCCGAAGCGCCCGACGAATCCCTCGGACTCCAAGAGATCCCCGGCGCGGCGGCGGAAGAAACGGGCGGACTCGTCGAGATTCCAACCGGCGTGGCCGAAGAAGTGGATCTCGAGTCATCCGAAGCGGAGTGACCGGCCCCAGGTCCCGAATCGGGACTCGCAGGTCATAACCGCCCTCATCCCTCTGGGCGACAGCCGGGGCCTTGGTTATGCTCGGCGCCCGCGTGCGGCGGTGGCGGAATTGGTAGACGCGTCAGCTTGAGGGGCTGGTGGGGGCAACCCCGTGGAAGTTCGAGTCTTCTTCGCCGCACCACTCATCACAAATTACGGCCGGTTCGCCGCGTCGCTCCGCGGCGACGACGCTGTCCGTCATTCGACGTTCAGCGCGTTGAGCGCCTCCACGGCATCCACATATCCCTGGACGAGATCGAAGATGACTTCCCTCGTCGAACGGATCTCGCTCATCATGCCGACGACCTGGCCCACCGGATTGAAGGACACGGCCTGAGCCTGTTCGGAAGCCGCATAACGCTGGGTGCGCACAATGGCGTCCATCGTGACCATGTTCTGGAGGGGCATGCCGAGGGGGTCCGGGGTGTCGTCGGCCTCCCAGGCCTCGGTCCAGTCATTCTTGAGCATGCGGCAGGGCTTTCCGGTAAAGGATCGCGACCGGACGGTATCGCCACTGCGGGCCGCCAGATAGGCGGCCATCTGGGCGGGAGGGCATTCCGCTTCTTCCACCGTGAGCCAGAGCGAGCCGGTCCAGACGCCCTGGGCGCCGAGGGCCAACGCCGCGGCAATCTGATCACCGGTGCCGATGCCGCCTGCCGCAAGGACAGGTACGGGCGCGACGGCCTTGATGATCTGGGGCCAGAGGACGAGGCTGCCGATCTCGCCGGTATGACCTCCTCCCTCGGTGCCTTGCGCGATGATGATGTCGATGCCCGATTCCTTGTGACGCACGGCTTGATGGACCTTGCCGCAGAGCGCGGCGACGAGACGACCACTGTCGTGGACGCGATCGACAACTTCTGGCGGCGGAGTGCCGAGCGCGTTTGCGATCAGGCGGACCTTTTCGTGTTCGAGCGCGACGTCGAGCTGTGGCGTCGCGGTCGCCAGACTCATACCCAGAAGTTCATGGTGGGCTTCCTCGGGCGGAAGTTCGGGCACGCCATGGTCAGCCAGGAGCTTCGCCGCGAACTCGCGGTGTTGTATCGGAATCGCCTGGCGCAGCTGCTCTTCGAGTTTGCTGGAATCGAGTTCTCCCATGCCTTCGTATTTCTGTGGGATCACGAGGTCGACGCCGTAGGGTTTGTCGTCGACGTGTTCGTCGAGCCAGCGACATTCGATCTCGAGTTGTTCGGGCGAGAACCCGACGGCGCCGAGCACACCGAGGCCGCCGGCGTTGGAAACGGCAGCGACGACGTCACGGCAGTGGGTGAATGCAAAGATGGGGAACTCGATGTCGAGTTGTGCGCAAAGGGCGGTTCGCATTTCGATCTCCGTTCGTGGTCTGGGGGATCGCAATCGCAAGCCCCGATTTCGCCACCACCGATACTAGGCGTTCTGTGGATTAGAGATCGAGAGAAGCGCGCGCCTGCCCTGAAGACTGCGAAGAGCCGATCCGCAGTCGGGTCTCGTCCTTCACGGATTCCTCAGGTAGAGCCAGAGGGCATCGACTTCGAGATCGGTCAGCCCGGAATATCCTGGCCACGGCATGAATTCCGCATCGAGTAGACGTCCATCGGGGGTACGCCCTTCCCGCATGGCACCAGCGAAATCGGCGCGACTCCAGCCGCTCATCGATCCGTTCGGTCTCAAGTCCGCGGGCATCGGCTCGCCCGGTCGTGCCAATGCGTGAAGCCCCCCGGACAAGTCCGCGCGGTGGCAAAACCGACAATTCCCGATGTCCGTGAGATACCGGCCGTAGGCGACGCTTCTTTCGACGGGGAGATCACGCGGGGGTCTGCGCGAGCGATCGACGGCCGAGGCGGCCATCAGATCCGACATCTGGCCAAGACTGAGTCCGACGCGAATGAGTGGACCGATCCGTGTCGAGGGATGGACCGCGTCCACTGCGGGCACGGTCGCCAAGTAGGTCATCACGGCAACCAGATCGTGGTCACGCCTGGATCAGCTCACTCAGAAAGACTCTTCTCGATCCAACGTCGGTAGAGGGCTTCGGGATGCGCGCCGACGATGACGGCCTCGTTGTCGGCTCGACGCAGGGCGGGTACTCCCGTCGCACCCAGATCGCGGGCTTCCTCGAACTCCCGAAAGATCTGCACGCGAATTTCGTCCAGATAGGCGATCTCGAACGCTTCGCTGGGCAAGCCCTCGCCCTGCCAGATCGAAAACAAGACGTCGAAGGATGAAATGTCTTGATTCTCTGCGAAATATGCCGCCATCAAGCGATCGTGAATCTTCCCGAAGGCCTCGGGAGAAACGCGGGCAGCGGCCTTGGCCACTTGATGAGGCGGTAGACTGTGCGTCGGCGGACCTTCCATCGACGACCAGACCTGAAAGGCCCCGGCATCGGGTTCGGCACCGGGACGCAGCCAGCTCTCCGTGTATTTTCGAAATTTCTCGAGATCCCGGCCGACCTTCTCGGTCGGACGCAGCAAATAGCTTTTCCACTCGATGACCACTCGGCCATCGTATTCATCGACCAATCGCTCGAGACGACGCGAGGCATTCCAGCACCAGGGACAGAGGTAATCCGAGTACGAGATGAATCGAACGACCTCCACGATAGGCCTCAGGAGGCGGGCTCGAAGCGACCGTAGCCACCTCGAAAGAAGACGAGGGGCTCGCCTTCGTTGATTTGTGCGTGTTCGATCTCCCCAACGCACAGGATATGGTCTCCGGCGTCGTGGAGTGCGACGACACGACAATCGAGATTGATCAGCGCCTCGCGAAGCAAAGGCGCACCGGTCGAGCCCTGATAGGTTTCGACGCCTTCGAATCGCTTGAACTCATCCTTCTTCGACGCAAATTTATTCGACAACCCATCTTGATCCGCTCTCAAGACGTTGACGCCGAAGCATTTGCCCTGCTCGATCACGCCCGTCGTCACGGAGGTCTTCGAAGCGCAAACCAAAGCCAGCGGAGGCTCCAGCGAAACACCACTGAAATCAGAAACTGTCATCCCGTGAATCTGCTCGCCGACGCGAGAGGTTACGATCGTGACGCCGCTTGGCCAGAAGCCCATCGCTGCCTTGAACTCATCTGCATCGATCGCCATTCATACCCCTTGATCCCACCTCGGTCTGATTCCATCCGTTTCATCGCCGCTGCCCTCGTAGGGAGCGAGAACCTCGAGTGTCACCGCGGGCACGAGCCATTCCTCCCTAGGCTAACACGGCTACGGAAGCGCGGTCGCCGTTCCCGACGACTCGGACTGTGCGGGCTGCTTCGCCCCAGAGCCCTGCAGAAATTCGAGCACATAGGGTCCAACGATGTCCAAGGGTCGAATTCCAGGGGCCAGCTCCGCGGCCAATCCATAGAGAAGAGAAAAGGCGCGCCCCCACGCCACCATGCCGTCGGGCATCCGAAAGCTCTTGAGCATCCACAGGTGCCCGCGCATTTTTTCGATGTAGTCACCGAAGTCGATCTCGGTCAACTCCTTCGGAGTCAAGTTGTAGTAGGCGGGGTCCATGGAGAGCTTGGCGAGTTCCTGCGCCGCCGCACGATCTTCTTCGCGAATGATCCCGACCTGGATCATGCTGTCGACCCACATTCCTTCGTTTCGCGTGACAGCGGCCAGAACGTTCAAGCGAATACCGTCCATCAGTTCGGGTTCGACGGTTTGATTCATCCCGAAATCAATGATCGCAACGCGTCCTTCCCGATCGACGAAGAGATTGCCGGGGTGGGGATCGCAATGAAAGAAGTAGTCGCGAAACATCTGGTGCAGAAAGGCACGGGTCGCCCATTCCACCGCCTGTTGGACGTCGATTCCGCGGGCGGCGAGCGCCTCCCCATCGTTGATCTTGTCCCCTTCGATGAATTCCATCGTGAGGACCCGCTGCGAAGTCGTCTCCCAATGGATCTCGGGAATGCGAAGGTGGGAATAGAGTTCGGTGTCTTTCGAGAGATTCGCCCGGACCCGCTCTGCCGCCTTTCCCTCCCGCACATAGTCCATCTCCCCGCGCAGCGAATTGGCGAGCTGCCCGTAGATCGAGTTCAGATCTGGCGGCACGAGTGGGTTGAAGAGCCACAGAGCCAGCCTCACCATCCGAAGATCGATCGCCACGGACCGCTCGATCCCGGGATAGAGGACTTTGACTGCGAGGTCCCGACCCGAGGCGTCCGTGGCGCGGTGGACCTGTCCGAGACTGGCCGAAGCGACCGGCTCTTCTTCGAAGCTCTCGAAAACTTCATTCACGGGTCGACCGAGTTCTCGTTCGATCTGAAACTCGATCTCCGCAAGGGGATGGGATGCAACGCGGTCCTGCAGCTTGACGAGCTCCTGGGTCATGACCTCCGGGATGACATCGATGCGTAGGCTGGCAACCTGGCCGAGCTTGATCAGGCCACCGCGAAACTCCATCGCGATCCGGACGAAGCGCTTGGCGAATCCGCCGACGCGGGCCTCCAACCAGTTCTCGTCTCGTTTCAACCATCCACGTCGGACGATTCGATGAACGAGATAGGTCCATGCGCCCTGAACGATCAGCGAGAAGAGAACGAGCGCGCGGTAGGCCAGCGCGAGTGAAGAGGGCTCGTTTCTAGAGCTCATCCGCCCATCAATCGCCGGCCGTTGCGCGTGGATCCGATGGCGGGGTCGACGGCGAGGCCTTCGGAGAGGCCGGAATCAGTCGAATTTCGATGCGTCGGTTGCGTGCCCGATTCTCGGCGGAGTCATTCGCCGCGATCGGATCATTCGGCCCGAGAGATACGGCTGCAAGGCGACTGCCCGGGACGCCGTTGTCTTCGAGCAACCGTACGACCCTCGCGGCGCGCGCAGCCGCCAGCTCCCAATTCGAAGGGAATCGCTTCGCGAGCGCACCGCTCATCGGGCGGTCGTCGGTGTGGCCACGGACCTCTATGAAATCGTCGAGCGCCGCGAGGCGACCCGCGACCTTTTCGAGCACGTCGCGTCCAATCCGGTCGAGCTTCGCGGAACCCGACGCGAAGAGCACATCTTGGGAAACGTTGAGTCGCAGTCCCTCACGCAACCGCTCGATCTCGATCTGACCCGCCGAGAGCTCGGATTCGAGATCGGACATGAGTTCTCCGTAGGTGGTCTGCACGGATGCGAGCTGCGTCTCGCGTTCCGCCAAGGCCCTGGCCGCTTCATCGCGTGCGGCACGCTCGGCCTCGAGATCGGTGTCGAGCCGTTTCGCTTGCTTCTCGACGCGTGCGAGATCGCTCGCCAGCGTCGTGCGAACGATCCGTTCATCTTCGAAGGACTCCTGCGCATCGAAAAACTGTTCTTCGAAGCTTTTGCGTTCGATCTCGAGGCGACCCACCTCGCGTTGGAGCGCGTCGCGCTGAAGGACGGTCCGGTCTTGCATTCGCTGAAGTTCATCGAATGACGATCGCGTGACGCAACCAAGAAAGAATAGAGCCATCCAAGCGGCAATGAGAACTCGAAACAATGCGCTCTCCTGATGGGGCTGGCAGAGGTTTGGCAAGCGTTTTTCGGAGGATCAGTTCGGTGGCGGCACTTCACCAAGAGTCAACGCCAGGGCCTCGTGGATCGTATCGACGAAGCGCAGATCGAGCCCGTCGAGAAGTCCAGATGTGATCTCCTCGACATCCCGCCGATTTCGTTCCGGCAACACTACACGCGTGATTCCAGCGCGCTTTGCGGCGAGAACCTTTTCCTTGATGCCCCCAACCGGAAGCACCTTGCCCCGCAGCGTGATCTCACCCGTCATCGCCACGCGGGGAATCGTCGATCGGCCGGTCATCAACGACGCCAGCGACGAAACCATGCCGATTCCCGCGGACGGTCCGTCCTTGGGAACCGCTCCCTGCGGAACATGAACATGAAGATCGTGAACGTCGAATGACTCGGGATCGAGCTCGAAGTCCTCGGCGTGATTACGAAGCCAGGACCGAGCCGCTTCGACAGACTCCCGCATGACTTCGCCCATCGATCCCGTCAATTTCAGCGCGCCCTTCCCCGTCATCTGAGTCGACTCGATGAAGAGAATATCGCCACCGCTGGGCGTCCAGGCGAGTCCGACCGCAACTCCGGGAATGGCGTCGTCCTCCGCAAGCTCCGGTTCGGCCTTGATCGGCCCCAGCAACTCCATCACCCCCGCCTCGTCGATCCTGGCGTCGGGTGTCTCCTCGGGGCCAGCTTCGGCGACGCGTCGAGCAATCTTTCGACAGATCGCAGCGATTTCTCGTTCGAGATTTCGCACGCCGGCTTCACGCGTATAGCTCTCGATGATCTTTCGCAGCCCCTCGTCGGTCAGCTCGAAGCTGGTTCCCGAGATACCGTTTCGCTCGATCTGGCGCGGAATGAGAAATCCTCTCGCGATCTCGAACTTCTCCTCGAGCGTGTAGCCGGGCAATTCGATCACTTCCATCCGATCGCAGAGCGCTGCAGGGACGGTGTCCATGAGATTCGCCGTCGCGACGAAGAGCACCTGTGACAAGTCGAAGGGGACTTCTAGATAGTGGTCACTGAATTCGGAGTTCTGTTCGGGATCGAGGACCTCGAGTAGCGCAGACGAAGGATCGCCACGGCCGTCCGCGCCGACCTTGTCGATCTCGTCGAGCACGATCACCGGATTCCGCGTTCCCGCCTTGCGCAGCCCTTGGATGAAGCGCCCGGGCAGAGCGCCGACATAGGTGCGACGATGACCGCGAATCTCCGCCTCGTCGCGAACCCCGCCCAATGAAATTCGAACGAATTTGCGTCCGAGTGCGCGCGCAACGGACTTTCCGAGGGACGTCTTGCCCGTTCCTGGCGGTCCGACGAAGCAGAGAATCGGTCCCTTCAGATCTCGTTTCAGCGAGAGAACCGCGATGTACTCGATGATTCGATCCTTGATCTTCTCGAGACCGAAATGGTCTTCATCGAGGACCTCACGCGCGGCCTTCACGTCGAGCCGATCTTCCGAGACTTCGCTCCACGGAAGGGCTGTCACCCAGTCGAGATAATTTCGAATCACCGCGTGTTCGGCCGCCGCGGACGGGGTCTGAGAAAAGCGCTCGAGTTCGCGGGTCGCTTGTTTCAGGGCCTCTTCTGGCATCCCCGCGGCCTCGATTTCAGCCCGAAGTCTCTCGACGTCTTCCTCGTCGTCTTCGCTCTCGCCCAGCTCACGGCGAATCGCCTCGAGTTGTTGGCGCAGCATATATTCGCGCTGCGTCTTGCCCATCTCATTCTGGACCTTCTGCTTGATCTCCGTTTCGATCTGCAGCGCCTCGGTTTCCTTCGAGAGCTGGTCGAGCACGAGTCGCAGCCGAGTTCTGACGTGGCTCGCTTCGAGGATCTGCTGCTTCCCCGAAACGTCGAGATCCAGATTCGAGGCAACCAGGTCCGAGAGTTTCGAGGGATCACCCAGATTGGCGACCAGAACCTGAAGTTCATCGGAAAGCCGCGAACTCTCGGAAACCAACGTGCTGAATTGCTGGGCCACACTGCGCACGAGAGCCGTCATCTCGACGGATTCGTCGTCCTCGCCGGTCTCTTCGATTCGCTGAATCTGTGCCCGCAGAAAGGGGTCATCGGAAGTGAAGGGTCCCAGTTCGACGCGTGCCACACCCTGCACGAGCAGGCGATAGGAATCATCCGGAAACTTCAACATCTTGACGATGCGCAGCACGGTTCCGATCGAGTAGACGTCACTGGCACTCGGAGGACCCTGCATGTCGCGTTTGACCGCAGTGCAGACCATCAAGCGATCGGGCCGTGCAAGAACATCATCGATCAGTCGCTGCGAAGCTGGCGTGTTCACGAGCAGGGGGGAAAGCAGATAGGGAAACAGGACGGTGTTCTTCAGGGGAAGAACCGGCAACTCCTGCGGCAGTTCTGTCAGCTCTTCGGAATCGTCTTCCGGGCCACTGCCGACGGCGATCTCGGTCCCACCGCCGCCGAGTTCTTCTTCGATCAGTCCTTCTTCTTCCGTCAATTTGCTTGCCTCGGCCTTTCGCGTTTCACGATTCGGGTTCGATCTCGAGAGTACGCCGCTCCGGGCTTCGCTTCGGAATCCGGACTTCAAGAAAGCCGTCTTCGAGACGAGCGCGCACCGCATCCGAGTCAAAAACCGCCTGAATCGCGATCTCACGTTCAAAGGGCCCAAAAGAAATTTCCATTTGTTGTAGTCGATCAATCGACGCGGAGGTCGGCGTTCGCCTCACTCCCCGCAGCCGCAAAACGGTCCCCTCGACGTTCACCCGCAGGTCTTCGCCGCGCACGCCTGCCACTTCGAAACGCACGACGACTTCATCCGCCGTCTCGAAGACATCCGCCGACGGCTGCCAGCGATCCCCGCGCAGACGATCGGGAAACTCGCCATAGAGCTCGATCAGCGGATGCGGGCGGCCTTTTTCAGGAATCGTCGTTCTCCTGCGTGAACTCCGCGTCGATCACATCGTCGTCGTCGTGACGACCACTCGCGCCGCTCGCGTCGGCGGAAGGATCTGCTTCGGGCCTCGCTTCGGGGCTCGCGGATTCGGCTTTGTAGAGCTTCTCAGCGATCTTGTGGAGTTCGGCCTCGACCCGCTGCTTCGCGACGTCGAGCTTTTCGGCGTCACCAGACTCGAGATCAACCTTCGCATCTGAAATCGCACTCTCGAGAGCCGACTTGTCCGCGTCTTCCATTTTCTCGCCGTTTTCAGCGATCGTCTTCTCCGCCTGATAGAGGAGGCTGTCGAGTTGATTTTTCTTCTCGATGACATCGCGACGATTCGCATCCTCGCCGGCATTCGCCTCGGCGTCCTTCACCATGCGATCGATCTCGCTGGTATCGAGACCGCCACTGCCCTCGATCCGGATGGACTGCTCCTTGCCGGTCGCCTTGTCCGAAGCGCTGACCGAGAGGATGCCGTTTGCGTCCATGTCGAAAGTGACCTCGACCTGGGGCAAGCCACGGGGCGCCGGTGGGATCCCGTC
>CAWLAJ010000035.1:0-20335 GCA_963854795.1 Deltaproteobacteria bacterium UBA4427
CGCGCAAATAGTACGTGGGGTTCACGACGTCGTGATGGCCGGACCAGGTCCCGGTCGCGATCGTCGTATGACTGGGCCAGGTGATCGAGGGAAAGGTCACGATATGCCCCGAAGCCATCACGGCTGCCTGCGAGCGCAGTCGTCGCAGGTTCGGCAGGGCCTCGGGATCGTGCTCGAGGCGATCCTCGAGTTCCGTGTGGTGAATGCCGTCGAGGAGAAAGATGTAGAGCCGAGTCGCCCCATGGGTCACCGGCTCTAGAATCTCTTCGAGAACGCGACCATCCTGACGGCCTAACAATACGTCGGGCTCGCATTGCCGATCCGAACTTTTCTTTCCGCTCGCGTCTGCCGCGTCGATCCTCGGAAAATCCAGCACGGCGAGGCAAGTCGGCGCGATATCCACGCTGCGCGCCGCCAGGTCGTGAATCCCCGGCCGAACGCCCGCGCCGGAGATCCACAAGGGTCCGCGAGACTGACGCACATGCAGGGCGCCATGCATCCCGGGCAGGTTTCCCTGACACCAATCACGCGGAGAGATCGCCAGATCGGGCGCATGAGGCGAGTCGAAGAGTTGGGCCACACGCTCGTAGGCGAAGGGATAGGTCTGATACTCGGGCGCGATGAAGCGCCCAGCGGGATCCTGCGCCTCGAACCCCGATGCAATCGCGGCTTCGCGCTCTTCATCGAGACTGCGAAGGGCATGCGGATCCTGTCGCGCGAGCGGGTTTTCGCCGACGACTTCGAGAACCTCGAAATGAAGCCGGTAGTGATCATCGAGGAAGCGCTGAAAGCGAACCATGCCGCGGCCCGACCAGACTTCGTAGGCGCCCTCGGTGCCGGGGTCTCCGGCTCGCCAGGTCAGTACCAGATCCATCTGGGCAGCGACTTCGTCGTCGCCGAGCAGCGCCGCGATCGCGCGGTTGCCGCTCTCTTCTTGTTCGGGACCCAGGCCCTGGTCCTCGAGTCGCTCGGGGCCGTGTATCTCCATGACTGCGACGGTACATCCGCCGCCGGCCCGATGACAGTCGGCGAGAATCGGCCCGTCGATCCTCGAAGCCGAAAATGCGATCACGGCTACAGGGAGACGATCAGTCTCATCCCGAGCACGAACGCATCCTCCAGATCGCTGAGACCGCCCGGATTGATCACATATTGAGCGTCCGGCTGGATGGCCAACCAGGGCGTGAGTTCTACGCGATACGTCCACTCGAGGGTGATCTCCCAAGCATCGGAAGAAGTGCCCATTCTCCGCCGCGCCCGGCGAAAGTCCGAACCGAGGTGGGCGGCCGCGACGGCGAGCCCGAGTCGATCGTTTCGAGAGCCCGGAAAAACACCGCGATAGACCGCGCCAGCGCCCAGGTACCCATCAACCGTCGTCGTGCGAGGGTCGGCAATGCCCATGCGTGCATAGAGGGACAATCCCTGAATGGGATCTTCCGGCTCGAAATGGACGCGTTGTTCCGCGAGCAGGTAGACCCCGAAGCTGCCCGAGCGCTTTCTCGGATCGCCGGATCCGTCCGTTCGAAGAAGATCGTCGAAGCGACCCGTATATCCCCAGGCGCCGAGCGCCAACTTTCCAGAGGGTTCGGGGCTCGGCCGTGTCGGCGTTCCATCTTCCTGCGGTCGTCGATCTCGAGGGGCCAACGCCTTCGACCCGGAATTGTAGACACCGATCTCAAGGGCAAGGAACACCCCGTCGTCGCGACCGAAATGAATTTCGGTTCCACCCGGATCATCGAGGTCTCCGGGCACGCCATCCGCTGCGACCAGACGGACGAACGTCCGTTTCGTCGGTTGAAGATGCAGCCGCGCACTGAGAGACGTCGTGGGGAAAATCGAAGGGCCGTTGCGACCGGAGCCGCCCAACTCCGCACCAATGCCGTGGGAGCTGTTCAGAAAGACACCCGCCGATTCGATGACATCGAACTCTGAATTGAAATCGTAGAGACCGATGCGCATCGAAAGGCGCTGTCGCAGGAATTCCTGCTCGAACCAGGCCTCGTAGAGCTTCCAGGTGTCGGGGGCTTCGATATTGCTGACAATCTGGAGATCACCCACGTTCTCGCTCGGGCGGCCGCCATGATTCCCGAGCCCATAGAAGAAGACGCGGCCACCCGACCATCCCACGAGAGGCTCGAGTTCGGCCGTCAACTGGAGATCCAGATTGCCGAGGGTCTCGGTCTTTCGATGCACTCCTCCCGAGAGATTGCCGAGAACCTCGAACGTATAGAAGGCTTCGAAAGTGAGGCCGCGTTCTTCGAGTTCGGGGCGATTCCCCGACCAGGAGCCGGTCAGCGGATCCTGGCGAAGGAGGTCGCCGAAACCCGATGGACTTGCCTCCGTCGCAAGCGCCAGGGAGGCAAGTGTCGCCAGAGCAAGCCGAAGAACACGGCGACGGAGATTCGATCCATACCGCGGATCACGATCAGACATAGTTGCTCGCTGGAAGAGATCGGTCACTCAAGGAGGCTAGTCATCGAAGGATCCCGTTCCAAGGAGCGGGAACCGATCGTCATCGCCCGAGGCTGGCGGCGCCGGACAGTCGCTCGTCGATGCCGATTCGGCCTTCGCTATCGAGAATCCCATCGAGGACCAGATTCGCGATGCTCGGCCCTTCGTCGGTCATCGTGATCAGCGTGACATGATCGAAACTACCGGGCATTCCGGGAACGACCCAGGTTCCCCCCGTGGTTCCGAGTCGGATATGCAGGTTGCTCCCGATCTCGAAGCGTTCGTAATTGTGAACGTGGCCGGCGAAGGCCGTGAACGGTCGGTCGCCGAGAGCGGCCTCGATCCGGTCCAGCTCGGGGCTGCCCTCGCCCTGCCAAATAGGCTTGTGCATCAACAAGAACGTGTGTCGCGCGTCCGGGTTCTCGGTAATCGCACGCTCGAAATAGGCGACCTGATCCTCGCCGAGATCGGCCGCGAACGGCTGCTTCGAAAAGGCTTCCGTCGCGATCCGGGTCGCCGTTTCCGGGTCGCTTCTGCCGAGCGCGAAGAGTCGCCGAAGCGCCGTCTCCGCCTCCGGCGAAGCTGGCCCCTGGTCGCGCTCCGTGTTGATGGCCAGAAAGAGAACGTCGCCGTACACGAAATGGTAGTAGTCGCGCCCGCGTCTCTCCTTCCAGACCTGTGCCATCACGTCATTCGAATAGTCGTGGTTGCCGGGCACGTAGAAAAAGGGAGCCGAAAGCGGTTCCAACATCGCATCGAAGACGTCCCACTGCCGCGTCAGCTCGTCGCGATCTTCCGTGTACCCTTCAATGAAATCGCCGACGCTGACGATGAACTCGGGTCGAAGCAGTTGCAGACGATCGACGGCCGCCTCGAAGACGCCGTCGCGATATCCACCCGTCAGATCGGAAACGATCGCAAAGGTGAAATGACCTGGGTCGTTCTGGAACTCCAGATGACTCCACGGGTTGGGACCGTGGAGAATCTCGAGCCGCGCCGACGGAGCGACGGCAACCGGAGACTGGGCACCGGGCTGACAGCCGATCACCTGGAGCGCCGCGAGCAGGCAAAGTGCACCCGCGCGAGTCAGATTCAACCTCGAGACCCTCCAACGACAGTTGTTTCGCGACCGGCTAGCCCTTGAAGGCCTCGATCAGCGCCTTCATTTCTTCCGCGATCGAATCGGGAACCACGTAACCTTCTTCGGAATTGATCGCGTCCCAGTTCGAGGCGATTTCTTCGACGGTGGCCGGTTTGCCGACGCCGTTGAACCAGCCCTGACCCATGCCGATGAAGATTCGCGCATAACGTCCGCCGCCCACGGAGTAGATCGAATGAGTGACCTCACAGGCTTCGGAGCTGAGGAAGACCGTGAGTGGAGTCACGCAATCGGGCTTCAGGTGTTCGGCCATCGGGCCGAGTAGATCTTCCGTCAGGCGTGTGCGTGCGATCGGTGCGATGACGTTCGACTGGATGTTGTTCTTGGCACCTTCGACGGCGATCACGTTCGAAAGACCGACGAGACCCATCTTCGCCGCACCGTAATTCGTTTGGCCGAAGTTGCCAAAGATGCCGGCGGCCGAAGAGGTATGAACGAAGCGTCCGTAATTCTTCTCCTTCATGGCGCGAAAGGCCGGCTGCGAAACGAAGAAGCCACCCTTCAGATGAACATCGAGGACGAGCTCGAGTTCGGCCTGCGAAAGCTTGGCAAAAGATTTGTCGCGCAGGATGCCGGCATTGTTGATGACGATGTCGACTTGACCAAAATTGTCGAGCGCCGTCTGGATGATCGCTTCGCCGCCTTCAGGTGTTGCGACGGAGTCGTAGTTCGAAACCGCCGTTCCGCCGGCCTCGGTAATTTCCTTCACGACTTGGTCGGCCATGCTGGTGCCCGCGCCCGAACCGTCGGCGGCACCACCGAGATCGTTCACGACGACCTTGGCGCCGCGCTTTGCAAATTCCAGAGCGTAGGTTCGGCCGAGGCCGCCGCCGGCGCCGGTAATGACTGCTACACGATCATCAAAGCGAATTTCGCCCATCTTCTAGACTCCTTGAAATCGAAATTGGATTGGCCGAGGATTGACTGCCCGGATTCAGTCGTCGCGAGCGACGGAGGAATGATTCATTGACTCGGAGACGAGGGTCGCGAGCTCGAAGAGATTGCCTCGGCGCCCTGCATCAGCAGGCGCTGACCATAGCAGGGCAACGGCCGGCATCGGTTCACGAATCCGCCTTGGCGAATCCAAGATCGCTCGTCTTCCCCTCGGGAGGCAGGCGACTCCGAACAGCGCTTCGCATCCTGGTGATGGCGATGGCCATCGGCTTCGGCGCGCGAGCGGTCGCCGAGGAGTCCCGCCCGCTGGTCATTTCATTGCCTGCGATGGGGGACGAAGCCTGGCGACCGCTGATTTTTCGCAGCATCGAAAAGACGACGAACTACGAACTCATCCACGACCCGGCCGCAGCCCCTGCGTATCGGGCCACGAGCCAATGCTCGGCGTCGGCGATGTTGCTGGCGTTGCCAGAGGATTTCGAGCTGGCGAAAACGCCGCGGCTCGCCTGGCGCTGGAAAATCGAAGAAGGGCTCGATGTCCCGAATGAGCGAACGAGCGAGGGCGATGACTTCGCGGCGCGTGTCTACATCCTCTTTCGCTTCGACGCCGATCGCGCCAGCCTCTGGCGCCGCTTTCAGGATGAGCTAGGGCAGCGGATTTTCGGCGCCGTGATCCCCGGCGAAGCGCTCAGCTACGTCTGGGCCAGTCGGGTGGCCGTGGGCGAGCATTGGACCAGTCCGAGCCAGGAAGACGCCCGATTGCTGGTTCTCGAGAGCGGATCCAACCAGGAAGCCAGCCACGAGTGGCGAGAAGTGATCGTCGATCTCGCGCAGGACGCCGCACGGGTCTTCGACCCGCCGCCACGGCGACCCCCCTATGCCGTCGGCTTGATGACGGATTCCGACGATTCCTGCCAGCAAGCCACCTCGTGGTTCGCCGATTTTCGACTCTTGGGTCCCGTGCCTGCGGCTTTTCCGTAACTGGGAGGATTTCCGCAGCGTAGTTGTAAACTCGCACAGAGTTTCGACCACCCTGTCGCTGAGCCTCGACGCGGCGCGCGCGGCGCACGGCTCCCAGGCAAGAGCGGACCAGAGGAGAGATCAGCCACTCATGACCGCATCGTCCCCGTCAGCACCGAATCGAGTCGCGCCACGCCTCGACGCCGAGGATGCGACACGCCAGCGCTATAGCGCCGCTGCGCAGGCTCGCGAAGAAGCGCTCTGTTGTCCCGTCGACTACGACCGCACGCTGCTCGAAGCGATTCCCGACGAAGTGATCGAGCGGGACTATGGATGTGGCGATCCCTCACGTTATGTCCGAGCAGGCGAGACCGTGCTCGATCTGGGAAGTGGCGGCGGGAAGATCTGCTTCATCGCCTCCCAACTCGTCGGTTCACAAGGACGCGTCATCGGCGTCGACATGAACGACGAGATGCTAGGCCTGGCGCGCGAATCGGCACCAGCCGTCGCCGAGAATATCGGGTACGCCAATGTCGAGTTTCGCCGTGGTCGCATCCAGGATCTCGCCTTGAACGTGGATCGACTCGAGAGTTGGTTGAACGATCATCCCGTCAAGAGCATTCAAGATTTGACGCGTCTCGAGGAAGAGAAGGAGCGACTCTGTCGCGAGCACCCGCTGGTCGCGGATGATTCCGTCGATCTGATCGTCTCGAATTGCGTGCTCAATCTCGTTCGCGAGGAGGAGAAGGATCAGCTGATCGCGGAGATGTACCGGGTGCTCAAGCCGGGCGGTCGAATCGCCCATTCCGACATCGTGAGCGACGAGGTCGTCCCAACGCATCTCAAGAACGACCCCGAACTGTGGAGCGGCTGTGTGTCGGGCGCGTTCCAGGAACTCGATTTCTTGAAACGACTCGAGGCCGCGGGCTTCTACGGAATCGAGATCGACAAATGGGAGAGCGAGCCCTTTGCCGTCGTCGAGGGCATCGAGTTCCGGTCCGTCACGGTCCTCGCCAAGAAGGGCAAGGAGGGACCTTGCATGGAGGCCGGACATGCCATCGTCTACAAAGGCCCGTGGAAACAGGTGATCGACGATGACGGACATACCCTGGAACGCGGTGTGCGCACCGCCGTCTGCGCCAAGACCTTTCGCATCCTCTCCGGGGAGCCCTACGCAGAGCAGACAATTGGAATCGCGCCTGGCATTTCCATCCCGGAAGACGAACAGTCGGAATTCGACTGCACTCGACGGGAGCCGCGTCATCCAAAGGAAACCAAAGGGGCCGACTACAGACTGAACAAGCCCGCATCGGATTCCTGTTGTTAGTCCCTGACCCGCCACCTGCGAGACGTCGAGGATCGCCGCCGGAACTCGACCCGAAACGGTTCACGCAGCAGCTCTCACTCGTCGGAGCCGCGCCCCTTACGCGCGCTCGAATCACAACGCTTCAGGTCAACATCGGACTTCGCTGCAACCTCGCCTGTCATCATTGTCATGTCGAATCCGGACCCAAGAGAACGGAAGCCCTCGACCGGCGCGGCTGTGATCGGATTCTCGAATTGCTCGAACGCGATTCCGGCGTCGAGACCCTCGACATCACGGGTGGCGCACCGGAGATGCATCCCGACTTTCGCCATCTCGTCCGGGGTGCGCGGCGGCTCGGGAAACGTGTGATCGACCGCTGCAATCTCACGATCCTTTTCGAACCGGGCTTTGATGACACCGCTACCTTCCTCGCCGAAGAAGGCGTCGACATCATCGCGTCGCTGCCCTGCCATAGCCTGAAGAACGTCGAACTACAGCGCGGGCGGGGCGTCTTCGATGGGAGTATTCGCGCGCTTCAGGTCTTGAATGGACTGGGCTATGGCCACCCGGACTCGAGACTCTTGATCGACCTCATCTACAACCCGGTCGGTGCTTTTCTCCCGCCCTCGCAAGACGCACTCGAAGAAGAGTACCGAGGCGAGCTCGGCAAGAAGTTCGGCATCGTCTTCAATCGTCTGCTGACGATCACGAATATGCCGATCAAACGATTCGCCCACCAGCTTCATCGCGACGGCGAATTCAAGAACTACATGGACCTGCTCGTGGCTCACTTCAACGCGGACAATGTCTCGGATCTGATGTGTCGGAACATGATCAGCGTCGGCCACGACGGAACACTCTGGGATTGTGACTTCAATCAGGCGCTCGAAAGGCTTCCACCGGGCCCACGCCGGACCATCTTCGACGTTGATGATTTCGATCAACTCGCCAGCGCAGAGATTTCGACCGCCGAACATTGTTTCGGTTGTACGTCGGGCGCAGGATCGAGCTGCGGTGGCGCCCTTCGCTAGCGAAGCGAAACCGACTCGTCGGGAGCCTGGCACTTGCGCCGTCCGACTATTCTTCAGAAACGGAGGTCTCAGCGTGCAGATTTTTTCGGCTCGACCCACCGCTCGACGTTCAACTCGACTCACGGCTGGCCGCTCGGCTAGACGCGGTCCGCTCTTCTTTACAGCACTCCTCGTGTTAGGCGTCTCGCTCGCCTGCGCATCTGCGCCCGTACCCGGGCCGGATCTCGCGACGCGACTCGCATCAGGCGGTCGCGCCGAAGAGGACAAAGCTCGAGACCTCGGCCGACAACCCGCTGCAGTGATCGAGTTTCTGGAAATCGAGCCCGGCATGAACGTCATGGACTTGATCGCAGCGGGCGGCTACTACACGGAAGTCCTGGCCGAATCAGTCGGCCCCGACGGCCATGTCTACGCACAGAACATGGAATTCATGTTGAAGTTCCGCGACGGCGCCAATGACAAAGCGATGACGGCTCGACTCGCCGGTGGCCGCCTTCCGAATGTCGACCGCCTCGATCGCGAACTCGACGACCTGGGCCTCGAAGCGAACAGCCTCGATGCCGTTCTCACGGCCCTCAATTTTCATGACATCTACAACGGGCGGGGACCCGAGGCGGCGCATGAATTCTTGGTGACCGCGCTCAACGCGTTGAAGCCAGGCGGCGTGTTGGGTCTGATCGATCACATGGGCGACGCCGACGCGGACAACGAGCAGCTTCACAGGATCGAGGTATCCAAGACGATCAAAAGCGCCAAGAGCGCCGGCTTCATCATCGAAGCGGCCAGCGACGTCTTGCGACACCCCGAGGACGACCGAACCCAAATGGTCTTCGCGGAGGGATTGCGAGGGGCGACGGATCGCTTCGTGCTCAAGCTGCGCAAGCCGCGCTGACGCGACTAGGAGCCTGACCCAAGACTCCCGTGGGAAGCCCAGGCGTCGCGACGAGTCTTGGGTCAGACGCCTAGTCTTTGTCGAGAAGCGGAAGCACATCCTCGGGCGGTCGCCCGATCCTGGCGCGATCGCCCCGAATCAGGATCGGCCGCTCCATGAGGATCGGTTTCGTCGCCATCGCGCGGAGGATTTCTTCGCCCGGAGAGGACTCGTTGATTCCGGCTTCCGCAAACTCGACTTGCTTCGTTCGGGTAAATTCGACCGGCGACTTTCCGAGGCGACGGCCGAGATCTGCGAGTTCCTCCGGTCCGAGAGGATCCTCGAGATAGAGCCGAGTTTCGAAGTCGACGCCGCGCTCCTGGATCAGGACCAGGGTCGCCCGACTCTTCGAGCAGTTTGGGTTGTGGAGAAACAAGATTTCGTCTTGCGAGGTCGGAAGTCTCAAATCGATTTCCTATTCGGCGTTTTCGGCTTGCGAAGGTTCGCAACCAAGCCTAGAGATTCCAGGCGAGAGCTTCGAGGGTTGCAGCGGGATTGGGTCAGCAGGCGTGACTGGGCGTTCTGATCAATCCTCTGCCCACCGACCCTCTTCCAACTACCCTCTTCCAACAACCACGGAGAATCGAAAATTGTCTTTACTGCGTTTCCTGGGAATCGGCGGGAAGTCGGAGGGGCGAGCCAGCGAGCCCGCCAGCCTCGCCGAGATTGGTGCTCAGCTCGATAGCCTCCCCGCCGAGGAGTCTCGCTTCGTCGCGGCCTTCTCCTACCTGCTCGCGCGCGTCGCGGGAGCGGACTTGCGGACCGACGACACCGAACGCAACGCCATGGCCCAAAGACTCGAGGTCTTCGCCGAGATCGATGCCGACCGAGCTGCGCTGCTTGCCAAGACGGCCATCGAAGCGGCGGCCACTCATAGCGCCAGCGATGATCACCTCGTCGCGCGTGCGTTTCGAGACATGAGCGGGCCAGCGGAACGCCTGCGATTGCTCCGATGTCTCTACGCCGTCGCCGCTGCCGATGAACATATCTCGACGATCGAAGACAATGAGATCTTCGCCGTCGCCGCCGCAATCGGAGTGGGTCGACTCGATGTCGTCGCTCTTCGCGCAGAGTGGAAAGAGCATCTCGGCTCGCGCAAGGCACTTCCCGGCGAGCGTTGATCCGCTACGCTCGCTCGACCCTAAACCTGCCGACGGGAGAAGCACCACATGGCCGCACGCAAGAAAGCTCGAAAGACCGCAAAGAAATCCGCGCGGAAGCCTGCAAAGAAGGCTGCCAAGAAGAAGGCCGGTCGAAAGTCGACTCGGAAGGTCGCCAAGAAGAAGAAGTCTTCGAAGAAGAGCACCGCTCGGAAGACGACACGCAAGGCAGCGCGAAAATCCGTGGCCAAGCCGGCGAAGAAAAAGGCCCGCGCAAAGAAGAAGGCGACCCGATCGAAGCCGGTTCCCGCTTCGTCTGGCGACCTCGTTCGCACGAGCGTTCAGACCGTGTCGAAGCGACTCCTCGCCCCAGCGGCGACGTCGGGAGGGGTGTCCGCATCAGGCGGAGTGAGTCACATCAACCCGGCGCGCGACGCGATATTTCGACGACTGTTGCGTTAGAAAATCTCTTCTCGATCCCTGGGCCAGGCGGGCCAGGCGAGTAGAAGACACAGAAACGCCCTCGCGATCGAGGTCGCGAGGGCGTTTTGATTCCTGCGGCCGCGAGACGCTATTCGTCTTCGTCGCCCATTTTGGACTCGAATTTCTTCTTCAGTTCGATCTGCATTTCGGCAGGCACTGGGGCGTACTTCTCAAACTCCATGGAGAACTCGGCCTTGCCCTGCGTCATCGACCGGAGGTCGGTCGCGTAACCGAACATCTCGGAGAGCGGGACCTCGGCGTCGACGGTCGAAAAACCGTCTTCTTCGGTTGAACCGATGACCTGTCCGCGCCGCTGCATGATGGTCTTCAGGATCGAGCCCTGAAACTCGGTGGGTCCTTCGACGGAGAGCTTCATGATCGGCTCGAGGATCTGCGGTCGTGCGCGGCCGTAGAACTCGCGGAAGGCACCTCGCGCTGCGGCCTGGAAGGCCATTTCCGAGGAGTCGACGCTATGGGATTGGCCGTCGTTGATCAGGATCTTCATCCCGATCACCGGGAATCCGATCAAGCGACCCTTTGCGAGGGAGCTGCGAAAGCCCTTCTCGACCGCCGGAATGTATTCCGTCGGAATCGAGCCACCACGGATCTTGTTGATGAATTGAAATTCCTTGTCGCCTTCGTCGTCGGGCCCGATCGGCGAGACAATGCCCGCGACCTTGCCATATTGGCCAGAACCACCCGACTGCTTCTTGTGGGTATAGGAAAACTCGGTTTCCTTCGTGATCGTCTCGCGATAGGCGACCTGGGGCTGACCGGTCTCGACTTCACACTGGTACTCGCGCTTCATGCGCTCGACGTAGACCTCGAGGTGAAGCTCGCCCATGCCCGAGATGACGGTCTCGTTGCTCTCTTGGTCGACCTCGGATCGGAACGTCGGGTCCTCACGAACGAAGCGACCGAGCGCCTTGCCCATATTATCCGCCGCCTTCTGATCTATCGGCTTGATCGAAAGAGAGATGACGGGCTCTGCGATATGCATCGATGTCATCGCCACATCGATATTGCCATCCGTAAACGTGTCGCCCGACGCACAATCGACGCCGAAGAGCGCGACGATATCGCCGGCCGACGTATCGTCGATGTCCTGCATCTCGTCCGAGTGCATCCGGATGAGCCGACCGACCTTCACTTTCTTGCCGGTTCGCATGTTGTAGATCGTGTCGCCCTTCTTGAGCGTTCCCTGATAGACGCGCACGTAGGTGAGCTGTCCATATCGACCATCTTCGAGCTTGAAGGCGAGCAGTACGAGCGGCTTGGCTGGATCGGTGAAGACCTCGACCTCGGACTCGTCATCCTTGAGATCGACCGCCATGTTGTGAATCTCGGGCGGACTCGGGAGATAGCGGGTCACCGCCCGGAGAAGAAGCTGAACGCCCTTGTTCTTGTAGGCCGAGCCCATGAAGACAGGCGTCATTCCCATCGTGAGCGTGCCGTTTCGGATCGCGTCGCGAATCTGTTCCACTTCCACTTGCTCTTCGAGCATGGCTTCCATCAGCTCATCGGAGAACATCGAAACCGCGTCGAGCATGATCTCGCGATATTCATCCGCCTGGGCCTGAAGGTTCTCGGGAATCTCTTCCTCTCGAACATTCTCGCCGTTGTCGCCGTCGAAGTAGAACGCCTTCATCGTGACGAGGTCGATGATCCCTTCGAGATCGTTTTCGAGCCCAATCGGAATCTGCGTCATGACCGCGTTATGTCCGAGCTTGTCGCGCAGCTGTCCGGTCACTTTGAAGGGATCCGCGCCGGATCGGTCAAGCTTGTTGATGAAGGCGATGCGCGGAACGTTGTAGCGCTTCATCTGACGATCGACGGTCATCGACTGCGACTGCACGCCGGCAACACCGCAGAGAATCAGGATCGCGCCATCGAGTACGCGCAGCGAACGCTCGACCTCGACCGTGAAGTCGACGTGGCCGGGTGTGTCGATGATGTTGATCTGATGATCGTCCCAGACACAGTACGTGGCGGCCGAGGCGATCGTGATCCCGCGCTCGCGCTCGAGTTCCATCGAATCCATCGTCGCACCGACTTCGTCCTTGCCTCGGACCTCGTGGATCGCGTGAATCTTTCCCGTATAGAAGAGAATGCGCTCGGTCAGGGTCGTCTTGCCTGAATCGATGTGCGCACTAATTCCGATATTCCGGACCTTCTCGATATCACCGAGCATCGTCTCTACCTCTGAGTCTCATCTTGGCCGGCCCCGCGGATTCCGCGCGAATGGACCGGGCATCTGCCGGCTGACGACAACCTGACTCCATCGGGTTTGCATCCAGCCTGCATTGTTTCAATCGGGTCTTACGTCCGCACCCGCATCTGGCTTGAGCGAGTCCAAGGACGCGATCGGAGTTTTCGACCGTGTCACCGTGGCGGAGCTTGGATCACCGCGTATTGCCGCGTTTTTTTGGGGGACGAGACCTGTTCAGGGCGCGCAAATTAGCGGGATTGCGGAGGAAAATCGAGCCCCCACGAAGCATCGGCCGCGTTTGGCCCCGCAGGAATCAATGCGCAGGCAGAGACCCGGCCGATCGAAATCCTTCGGACCCGCGTCGGACGATCTCGGGCCCGGAACCCTTCAGACCAGACGATCTCCAACCACCAGCCCGGACTCGACGGCCGGACTCTTCCCGCTATCGCGCCGCAGCTTCTGGATTCTCAGCGAACCGCCGCGTACCGATAAAAGCAGTCCGGACTCCTCGATCGCCAGGATTTCGCCCGGCGCGCCGGCAGTCTCGGTCGCCGACTCGACTCGACATCCATGAAGGCGGATCTGCTCGTCGCCCAGGCTGAGCCAGGCCCCGGGCTGCGGATCACAGCCGCGAATCCGGCGATCCAGCGACCCGACCTCCTGCGAGAGGTCCAACTTCGCGACCTCGTCATCGACCAGCCCTTGGAAACTCACGCCCTCCTCGGATTGAGGCGCCAGCCGCGCCGTCCCGGCATCGATCGCCGCCACCGTCTCGACCATCGCCTCGACGCCAATCGGATAGAGCGTGTTGAAATAAAGGGAGGCCGTATTGTCGGTCGATGCGATCGAATACCCGCGCTTCTGCAAATAAAGCGGCCCCGTATCGACTCCTTCGTCGGGCTGAAAAACCGATATACCCGTCTCTTCCGCGCCCTCGATGATCTGCCACGCAAGCGCGCTCCCCCCGCGATAGGCGGGTAGAACGGAGGGGTGAAAACACACCGATTTGTGTTTCGGAGCATCGATGATCTCGGGCGGCAGGATCACCGTAGTAAAGGGAAGCACGTTCAACTCAGCACCGACCGCCAGATACTCATCGACCCGTTCCGCGATCGCTGCGCCCTTCCGCCGGTAGCCCTTGTAGCGAAACAGAGGCCAGCCCCGTTCATCCGCCTCCTGGGCCAGCGGGTCCGCCCGCCCACTCCCGTCTGGGGGGACATGCACGGCGACGATTTCATGCCCCGCGTCCGCGAGCCGCGTCGTCACATCACGACCAAAGGGAGCCTGCCCGAAAACAGCGATTCGTATCGACATGCGCCGACGATATCACTTCGGAAAAGGGATGTTGGGCGGACAGTGTCGAGAGGGAACGAGCGATGGGGAATCTCCCAACTGACGCGACCGGCGCCGCATTTGCTATGCAGTCGCAATGGCAGACATACGATCTTGGGGTCTATCAGCTGCCCTTGGCGCCATCGCTCTGATCGCCACCTCCTGCGCATCGGGCCCGCCTACGGGACCCAGCCCCGCGTCCATTGCCGGACTGCGAGCGAAGACGATCCTTGTTTCGCCCTTCAATATCGTGAGCGCCATGCCGCCCGAGCTCGAAGGCTCTGCGAGATTCGTGTCCAACGCGCTCGTCGACCACCTCGAGGCACACGGTAAGACGGTCCGTGTCATCGGGTACGACATCGGTCGGCGATTCTGGAAGGAATCGAGGAAAGAAGTTCGTGACTCGGGACGATCGAGGAAATTCGAGAACGCCGCAAAGGTCTACGCGCGCAAGATTGGCGAGCACGTTGAGTTCGATGCGATCATCGTTCCGTCCCTCTTCGTACAGAACGCGAAGATGAAATCTCGCGTGGTGCGTTGGGATGGAGCTGAGCAGAAAGTCGAACGACACGGCAACTCGCGAGGCGCGATAATACAGTCAGGGTCTGTCGTCATCAAAGCTGCATCTCTGTTCGCTTACGTTCTCGACCGAGAAGGTATCGCGATCCATTCGGGCCGCGCTGGCCTCGAGCTGATTCAGAATATGAGATTTGGAGGGAAGCGGGGACGTGGGATCCAGGAGAGAGAGAGTCGAATCGAGTCTTTCTCAGCCGACTTCGTGTTAGTGGACAACAACCCCGCAATCCAAGACAAAGACCGCGTGCGCGCTGGAGTTGCCGCAGTGCTCTCACCGTTTTTGCCCATGTACACTCCGACTCCAGTTTCGCAGGCCGCCGACTCTACGCGGAACTCCGGCAAACCGGCCGATCCCTGAGGTCGATGTGTCGCGGCAATGCCATTGATTCGGCTTCCGGCGCCGACTGAAACCTACGCAGACCATCGCACGAGAACTCACCCGATTCGCACTGGCTGGACGCACCCGATGTTCGACCAAAACCTCAGAAGCCGATCGTCCAGATTCCTCATCATCGCCCTGAGCCTCGTCTCGTGCGTCGCTGAAATTTCAACGTCGGACGCTGCTCGAATCGCGCGGGAAAGGGCGTCCACGATCGCAGTGGTACCGCTCAATCTCGCGCTTCCACTCGCTGGCGAGCTCGAGTCGTCGATCGAAATCGTCTGGGATGCGCTACTCCAGCATGTGGAGGCACGCAGCGGGAACTCACAACAGCTTGGCTATCGCCTTGCAAGAGCTCTCTGGCTGGAGTCGATCGAAGAGATTCAACGAACCGGCGGTGAGCAGAGTTTTGAATCTGCTGCAATGACGTTCGCAAGAAGGGTAAGCAAAGAGATCGAATTCGATGCAATCATCATTCCGTCGCTCTACTTGCAGAACGCAAAGGTCGGGCCGCGCGCAGCCCGCTGGGATAGCGCGACACAGGAAATGGAATTTATTGGCCAGTCGCGCTGGGAAATTGAGATGCCAGCGATTTCGACCGTCCCCGCGGCGTCGATTCACGTCTACGTCGTCGACAGCGCTGGGCGACCGCTACATTCGAGACGCACGGGCGTCGAGTTGATTCAGCATATGGAGATCCACGTCGAAAAAAGGCGGGGACGTGACAAACGAACATGGATTCTCGTGAATGACAAACCCGCAATCGACAACGCCATCCGGGTACGAGCCGCCATCGCGCACGCCCTTTCGCCATTCTTGTCGAAAGAACGCTAGTCGGTACGGACTTTGAAATACGTGTATGGATCAGATCGGAACCTTCGATCGATCCCCGATCTTCCCTGACGGCTTCGCCGGGTTTCCCAGCGCCAACGTATGCGGCGGCATCGACTTCGTCACCAGCGAACGTGCGCCAACCACCGACTGTTCGCCGATCTCAACGCCACGCAAGATGGTCACGTCGGCGGCGATCCAGCAATGGTCGCCGATGGTGACGGGCTCGATCTTTTCGACTCGCTCGGAATCGAGATCGTGCTGATCCGCATCGAAGACGCGGGAGCCAGGGCCGATCCAGACGCGATTGCCGATCGCGAGGCTCGACTTGGCGCTGAGGTGGCAGCCGTTCATGAAGCCCTCGCGACCGATGCGGATGTGAGCCCCCGGAAAGGCGAAGATCAGGATGGGCGCGAGATCGGAACGCAGCCAGGTATCCGGACCGATTTCGACGTGGGCCCCCTCGGCGACGGAGATGTGTACGCCGCCGGCTCGTCTCTCGGTATGTACGCGCTCGCCGATGGTGAGGCGCGCGCCGGGCGCGAGATCGAAATGGGAAGATGCGAAGTTGGTGCTTGCCTCGGTGGAGATCGAGAGGCCAGGGTGTCGAGCATGAAGACGTCGCAGGCGGCGGCGATCCATCGCTTGGATCATTTTGAGACGCCATCGGGTCAGGAAGAACATGATCGAAGCCGTCGGAGCGACCCGCCTACTGGCCGGGTGCGGCCTGGCCTTCCTTCAAGCGGAAGGTAATGAAGCCATGGGTCGGGTCGTAGGGCGAAAGACCGACCGTGACCCGATCGCCCGGGATCACGCGAATTCGGAAACGACGCATCCGACCCGAGAGTTGAGCCGTAACCTGTTGGCCGCTCTCGAGTGTAATTTGATAGCGGCCACCGCCGAGAATCTTGTCGACGCTACCGGTCGCTTGTATCAGGTCGTCTCGTGCCAAATTGAATCGATCCTTCCAACTATCGTGATCGCCGGGTCGAGGATGGGTGTGTCGCCGACTGGCCTTGCTCTTGGGTTTTGCCTCTCCGCGTGGGCGTTCATCGCTCCGTCCGCACTCGCTTTCGCGATGACGACGACGCGAGCCACGCCCTTCGAGGAGCGCGCAGGCTAGCACGAGGGTTCGAGGGCGGCGAATCAGCCCCAGACGCCGACTCCGCCGTCGTTCCGTCTGTCACCGGCGGCGAAGATCTCGCCGGGTCCGCCTATCTATAGATGGAGGGTTCGATCGGTGGCCCGAGGCGAAGGGTTCCTGCTAGCCTCGGCGCCCGCGGAGAGGTGGCGGAGCTCGGTCGAACGCGCCTGATTCGAAATCAGGTGTACCTTCACGGGTACCGTGGGTTCGAATCCCACCCTCTCCGCCATTGAGTCTGCTGCTGCAGAGACTTTCGGCATTGATCCAGAGTTCGGCCGAGTACTCGCCGTCCATCAGTCGCCCGGGTTGGCAATCGCGATCGCGCCACTTCCCACCAACTCGTCGACCTCCTCGCCGCGATAGCCCAACGCCTCGAGAAGCTCCTGACTGTCCGCCCCGGCGGCGCGCGAAGGCGACTGAATTTGTGCGGGTGTGCGGCTGAAGCGAGGGCTGGGCGCGGGCTGCAGGAAGCCGTCGTGTTCGACGAAAGTTTCTCTCGCCTGATTGTGGGGATGGTTCGGTGCCTCGGCCAGGCTCAGGACCGGTGCGAAGCACACGTCCGTACCCTCCAGGATCTCGCACCATTCGTCGCGCGTCTTCGACTTGAAGATCGTCTCGAGCTCCCGCGCGTACTCGGGCCAGCGCTCTCGATTCATCTGCTCCGAGAAATGCTCTGCATCCAATTCCAGCTTCTCGATCAGCAGCCGATAGAATTGCGGTTCCATTGAAACGATACTGATGTACTTGCCGTCTTTGGTTTCGTAGGCGCGCGCATAGTGGCTGCCACCGTCGAAGCCGTTCGACTCGCGCTCGTCGCGATACAAACCCTTCGCGTACATCGCGTAGATGGCAGAAGCCAAGGTCGCGGAACCGTCCACCATGGCGGCATCGACGACCTGCCCCTGGCCCGAAGTCCGCGCTTCCCAGAGTGCGCACATCATGCCGAACGCGAGAATCAGACCCCCACCGCCAAAGTCACCGATCAGATTGAGAGGCATGACCGGAGGTCTGTCCTTGTATCCAATTGTGTGCAGTACGCCCGACAGCGCGATGTAGTTCGTGTCGTGACCGGCGGCCTGTGCGAGGGGACCCTCCTGGCCCCAACCCGTCATTCGCCCGTAGACGAGCCGCGGATTCCCGTCCATGCACACGTCCGGGCCCAGACCCAATCGCTCCATCACCCCGGGCCGAAATCCTTCGATCAATCCGTCCGCAGATTCCAAGAGCCGCAGGGCAACCTCGACGCCGCGGCGCTGCTTCAAGTCGATGGCCAGCGACTTGCGACCTCGGGACAACGCGTCCTTTCGCGCCTTCACGGGTGATTGCGGACGGTCCACGCGGATCACCTCGGCACCCATGTCGGAAAGCATCATGCCGCAGAATGGTGCCGGACCAATTCCCGCGAACTCGACAATACGAAGCCCCGCCAGCGGTCCCATATAGATCTCCCGATTTCCAAAACGATTGACGCCCAACGACCAACGCTATCAGCCGCAATGAGTCGACTCAATGAGCACGGTGCGCGCTCCGACCGAGGAGAGTCCCGGCCTCTTCTCAGGGTTCGAACGCGCAGAGGAGACGCACAGCGATGCTCCTTCGCGACCGCTCGGCGCCGACGTCCCCCGACTGACGGAATGACGTATGGAAGGCGTGCCTGGACAGACCGGGCCGCGCCGGACGGGAGTCGGCTTGTTTGAAGAACCACACTTCTTCTGGCGTCATGTTGGAGAGGTACATCCAGCGATGAGCCGGATTGTGCGTCACGGTGCTGGCGAAGATGTTTCCCTTTTCGACGGGCGCACCGCGGGGCAGACCATGCACGTCGCGAGCGGGATCGAGCGTTGTCCAGTCGAGAATCGCCAAGGGGTTGTCCGCGACGACGCGGCCGAATGGTTTCCATGCGTTGACGAACATCAAATCCAGGCTCAGCGCCTCCTCTTCTGGCACGCCTCGCTTGGTCAACATCTTGTACGCACGGTCGAAGACCACGTCCGCGAAATCAGCGTGAGCCGATCGTGCATAAGACCCAAGCAATCCCCGAGACTTGTCCTCCGTGAATTTTTGAGTGCCGAGCACAAAGACATATTTCGGGCTTCGACCGTCACTGACGAGCGTTCGTCTGGCCAACTCGATCGTCTCCGGCCAATAGATCTCGCGAATCGCGACTTCTCGCTCTTCGAGCAGAACCTCGAGGGTCTCCGGCAAGGCGGTCTTGAGATTGGCTACGCAGAAACCTTGAGTTTCGAGGTCGAGGGTCTCGAGGTCGGGTCGCGCATCGAAGATTTCCATCTCGTGCGGATCGAGGTTGGCGAGACCCGCCTTCGAACCCTTCGTTCGGCTCTCCATGAACTCGCCACCTTGAGCGAGCCCCTTGCTGCTCGGGTCGAGCCCGACTCTCTCGCCTCTCGGCTTGGCATAGTTGATGATGCCGAATAGCGAATTGGAGGTGATGGGTTCGCTCACTGTGTCCACCTCATAGCCGACTTCTATCTCTAGCTTTCGACACGCGCGGGAACGGGGGTCGTCGTGATCTCGGCGAGCAGCTTGCCTCCGTCCCCGCTGACCGACGTGCGGATCACGGTGTCGCGTCGGCCGACTCGGACGACGTGCGATTCGGCCTCAATGCTCCCGCCCTGCTGGTTCGAGAGCATCGACGCGTGCAGGTCGACGCCGACCATGAATGCCCGCTCTCCGGTCTTCTCGAAATACGCGGCGCCGGCGGCACCGGTCGCCAGGTTGTCCGCCAGCGACAGGATGACGCCGCCGTTGATGGCTCCCGTCGGGTTGCGGTGATGAGCCTCGATGCGGAGGTGGCCCGTGCGCGGCATGCCAGACTCGTGATCGTCAAAACGCATACCGACGAACTGGTCGAAGGTGGTCGGCGACTCGCTCGCCAGGGACGCGCCCCAATTCGGATCATTGCTTTGACTCATCCGATGTCCTCCACCTGAAATCATATCAGAGGTGGATGTCGGTTCGTGGACATCCCGAACGACCCGACCCGCGCATCGAAGGGCTAGCCGATCAATTCATGCTGCAGTCAACTTGAACACCGCGACCGTCTCAGCCGCTTCTTCGAGCGAAGGGACAGACCAATCGGTGCAAGAGATACGAAAGCGACAACGAGCAACAGCAATATGGAGGACGCAATCTTCGATTTTGACATGGCTAGACCCTTCCTTCATCTGGAGGGCGCGCGGCATTCGACTTCCGAAAGTCTAGTCATGTTCTCCTCTCGTGGGGGACCGCTCTCGCGATCGCGGAGACTTCACATTCCGACGGCTCGACGCTATAGGTGCTGCGTTACAACGCATACCGCCGGATTCGCCCCAAAGCGATACGACACGGCGCGATGGGAACGAACACCGAGCTAGCCGCTTGTGAATCTCGGTCACGGCAGGAAAGGGACGAGCGATGGTCGCTCGGCCTAGAGCTACTTGGCCTGAACGAGCATCGAATTCGCCGCCTCGTCGATCCAGCGCATCAGATGATCTTCATCTCGCGCATCCGGAAGCAGAGTCAGGCGATCGACACCCATGTCGCGATATC
>CAWLAJ010000036.1:0-20096 GCA_963854795.1 Deltaproteobacteria bacterium UBA4427
TCGAGGAATCACTGCGCTTCGATGCACCTAATCAAGGACTCTTTCGGCACACCGTGAAGGACGTCGAACTGCACGGCGTCAAGATTCCTGAGGGCCGAAAGGTATTGCTCCTGTTCGGCGCCGCGGGCCGCGATCCCCGCCACTTCGAGCGACCGGATGAGTTCGACATCGCCCGCAGCCCGAATCGGCATATTGCGTTTGGCGCCGGTATCCACCATTGCCTCGGTGCATCGCTAGGTCGCCTCGAAGCCAACACCGCCTTGCGCATCGCCACCGAACGAATCGCCGAGATCCGCTTGCTCGACGAAGTGCCGTCCTACATACCCGTGTTTTTCATTCGTTGTCCGGAGCACTATCGGATCGAGACGACGGCTTCGTCCGGGAATTGACCGACACGGACGCGTCGGCGGCTGGTCGTTATGGCCTACATCCCACCCGTCACGTACAGACACTGCCCGGTTACCCAGCTCGCGGCCGGCGAAGCCATGAAGACGACTGCCGCGCCAATGTCTTCCGGTGTCCCGAAACGTCGGAGCGGAATCGGCAGTGTTTTCTCCATCGCCTCGAGCTGAGTCGGATCGACTTTCGTGCATTCGATGAAGTTCTGTGTCGGAATCGGCCCCGGCGCGACCGCGTTGACGCGGATGCGCGGCGCCAGTTCCACGGAGAGCGTCTCGGTCAGGCTGTTGACCGCCGCCTTCGCGGCACCATACGGCCCGTTCTTGCTCTGCGGTCCAAACGCAGTTCGAGACGAGATATTGATGATCGAGCCGCCGGATTCGGACATTGCTCCGGCAGCGACCTTCGAGCCCGCCCAAACGGCCTTCAGATTCAGATCCAGCTGCGAGTCCCAGGCCGCACCGTCGAGCTTCGTCAGGTAACGTGCCGTGGTGTCCGGGATTCCGCCGGCGTTGTTCACCCAGATCGTCAATGAGCCGAGCCCATCGATCGTACTCTTCGCTAGCGCTTCGAGCGCTCCCTCTTCCGTCACGTCGGTCGGGACCGCGATTGCCCGACGGCCGAGCGCATGGATCTCGGAAGCCACTTCCTTGATCTCGGCTTCGTTCCGGGCCGCGACGGCGACGTCTGCGCCCGCCTCGGCGAGGCAGAGGGCGATGCCGCGTCCGATTCCCTTGCCCGCTCCTGTCACGACTGCCACCTGGCCTTCTAGCCCAAACTGCTCCAGTACACCCATCGTGAACGCCCTCCTTTCGTGGTCGAGTTCAGTCTTGGAATTCGCCCGCACATTAGTCATTCTTCGGAGTGTCGCCCACTCAGTCATCCTCTAAGGTATCGATCCTATGACAGCACCAAGATCTTCCCTCGAGATCACGACCCACAAATCCTTCTGTCGCTTCTGTCACGCCTCGTGTGCGATCGAGGTCGACGTCGCGGATGGCCGTGTCGTGAAAATCCGTGGCGATCGCGACAACTCGATGTTTCGCGGGTACACCTGCATCAAGGGTCGGGAGCTACCGGCGCAACACAACCACCCGGATCGCCTGCGCTCTTCGCTGCGTCGCAAGGGCGACGGGTTCGAAGAGATCTCGAGTGAGCAAGCACTCGATGAGATCGCCGAACGCTTGCGCGCGATCGTGGATAAACACGGCCCGCGCGCCGTCGCCGTATATTGTGGAACCGGCGCCTATCAATGCGCGACCGGGCTCAATGTCGCCAAGGCGTGGATGAAGGGCCTGGGCTCCCCATCCTTCTACAGCTCGGTCACCATCGACCAGCCGGCGAAGGTCGTGGTTTCAACGCAGATCGGCATGTGGCAGGGGGGTGTTCAAAGCTTCGCGAGCGCGGATGTCGTGATGATGATCGGCAACAACCCGCTTGTGTCGAGCTTCGCGCCGCAAGGTACGATCCCGGCTTTTAGCGCCGCTGACAAACTGCGCGCTGCGAAACGTCGCGGACTGCGCCTCATCTGCATCGACCCCCGCAAGACTGAACTCGCCAAGCAGGCCGACCTACACCTGCAGCCGATACCGGGTGAAGATCCGACGCTGCTGGCGGGCATGCTGCGCGTCGTGTTGACCGAAGATCTCTACGACCACGAGTTCTGCGAGCGCTTCGTCGAGGGACTCGACGAACTCCGAAAGGCCGTCCTTCTCTTCGATCTCGAGAGCGTCAGCGCCCAGGTCGGCGTCCCCGCCGAACAGATCGAAGCGGCGGCGAGGATGTTCGCCAAAGGACCCCGCGGCATCGCGGGCACCGGCACGGGTCCCAGCATGGCGCCACACTCGACCCTGATGGAACACCTGGTCGCCTGCCTCAACGTCGTCTGTGGTCGCTTCAATCGCGAGGGTGATCGGATCATCAACCCGGGTGTGTTGTCACCGCGGCAGCAGTACAAAGCGCAGGTCACTCCGGCGTCGGTGATGCAAAAGATTTTCCGCGCCGGCGACGCGCCGCGCGTCCGCGGCATCGCCCCGATCCTGGGCGAGCAGCCGACGTCTTCGATCCCCGAGGAGATCTTGACCGAGGGAGAGGGACAGATCCGCGCCCTCATCAACATTGGCGGAAACCCCGTCGTCGCTTTCCCGGATCAGCTGAAGACACTCGAGGCCTTTTCGAAACTCGAGCTCCATGTCACGCACGATGTCCACATGTGTGCGACTGCCCGTCTCTGTGACTATGTCGTGGCTTCGACGCTCTCGCTCGAGCGGGCCGACGTGCCCACGACGATCGATCCGTGGTTCGAGGCGCCCTATACCCAGTACACGCGCGCCATCGTCGAACCGGATTTCGACGTCATCTCGGAATGGGAGTTCATCTACGGGCTGGCGCAACGACTGGGGACACCCATTGCGCTTGCGGGGGGCACTCTCGATCTCGAAGTCAAGCCCTCGAGCGACGATGTCCTCGATCTGCTCTACGCGAAGTCGCGAGTTCCGCTCTCGGAAATTCGCAAACACGATGGCGGGAATGTCTACGACCTGGAACCGATCCATGTCGCACCGGCGGACCCCGAATCGACGGGACGGTTCAGCATCGCCCCGGAGCCCCTGATGACCGAGCTCGAGATGGTGCGGGGTGAAGCAACTTCGGCAGAACAGGTTGCCGACTTCGATCCCGAAATCCACACGCTGCGCTTGATCAGTCGACGCTTGCGACACGTTCTCAATTCGACCGGCCAGCATATTTCGGGCTTGCGCGCGAAGGGCGGGACAAATTATGCCTACATGAACCCGGACGACGTAAAATCGTTAGGCCTGAGCGATGGAGACCTGGTTGATATCAGTTCGCCGCGCGCCTCGATCCGGGGTGTCGTCGCGATCTCGGACGACTTGCGGCCCGGAGTCGTTTCGATGGCGCATTCGTGGGGCGGGACGCCCGACGACGATGCCTCGGTTCGCGAAATCGGTTCGCCGACCGGCCGGCTGGCGGACCTGCGTAGCTATGATGCCATCACTGGCATCCCGTGCATGAGTGCCATACCCGTCTCAGTTCAGCGCGCCGAAGGCGTATAGGACGACGACTCGACAGATGCGGGCATGCTTGCCCGTCGGAGGAATGACCGGTGAAATTTGGACTTGCCTTTGCGAGCAGCGTCGGAACGAATTCGCAATCCGCGCTCGAGATCTGCCAGACGGCTGAAGCTGCGGGCTTCGATTCGGTCTGGGGTGGCGAACACGTGATCCGGCCCGATCAGATCGAGTCACCCTACCCCTACACCGCGGATGGCGAGATGCCTGGCGAAGCTGAGACCCTGATCCCCGACCCACTGATCTGGCTCGCCTACGTTGGCGCCGTCGCACCGACCCTGCGTTTGGGAACTTGCATCCTGATCGTGCCACAACGCAACCCACTCGTACTCGCCAAGGAACTAGCGACCCTCGATCACCTGACGGACGGTCGGGTCGAACTCGGCCTCGGCGTCGGCTGGATGCGCGAAGAGTTCGAAGCACTTGGTGTTCCCTGGGAACGACGTGGGTCCCGAAATGACGAGTACGTTGCTGCGATGCGCGCGTTGTGGGCAGGACCGCATGCCGAATACCACGGGGAGTTCGTCGACTTCCCGCCCGCGACTTGTAGCCCGCGCCCGGTGAGGGGCACGATTCCGATCCTGGTCGGCGGCGATACCCCCGTTGCGATTCGCCGGGCCGCACGGATCGCGGATGGCTACTACCCGGGCACGACGGATCCTGTGACTCTGGCCAGCTTGATTCAGGATGTTCGTCGGGCGGCAGAAAAGGAAAAACGGGACCCGGATTCGATCGCGATCCATGCGATGTTCGGGCCACAGATGGCGGACCCGCGCGCGGGTGCCGAACAGCTGGCCAAGCTCGGCGTGGAACGAGTGATGCTTCCCGCATTCTTCTTCGCTGGACCCGACGGCATGGACAGGCTCCGGACCTTCGGCGAGCAAGTGGTGAAGCCCCACTCATCGTGAGGAAACGCGCGAAATAGACCCGCGCTGATTCGCAGGCTCAGGCAGACCGCCAGACCCGCTTGTTGATCGATCCGAACATCTCGGACAGCTCGACGCGCGCAGGCACGATCTTCACAGCGATGTAGTGGGGATCCTCGGGACCATCGGAAAAGAAATCCTTCAGGTCATAGTCGAGAGTCTCCCAGACATGCTTCTTGGTGGCGGCATCGCGGAATATCTCCACTCGGCCCCGTGCCATGATGTGGATGAAGTTCGGGGGAGAGACTTGCCATTGCACATCCGCCCAAGGCGTACTCTCCATTTGCTTCGCCTTCGGCGTTTCGGGCCCGGTCGCAACCCACAACACATCTCCTTCCCAAGTCGGGTGGACCATCCTCACTCTGGGCTCGCCGCCTGAAGTGGCGGTCGCCAGGGCACACCAAACCGCCGTTGCCGACGCCTTGGCAACTTCCTCAAAGAATGCGTCCTTCTCGCTCTCGGTCACTTCGTGCATATTCGGCTCCTCGGCAATTTCGTCGGGCCGTGTTCGGTTGATTTGGGCAAGCATGCCAGGATTCTCGGCCGCATCCAAATCGCCGATCTAGCGGAGGCGCCGCTCGCGACAAACCGGTCACTTCGCACCGAGACTTCGCCCGGATCGAAGTATCGGCTCTCATCTCTTCAGTCGACGAAGAAGGCGGTCTTTCGCTCTGCGTTGGGGCCGTAGACCGGCTCACCCCGTTCAACCAGATAGGCCTGGTTGATACTCTCCTTGATTCTGGCGGAGGCGAGTACCTCGACCATCTTCGCGTAATTGGGATGCTCGAAGTGTGCGGCGAGACTATCGCTGTCTTCCCACATCTCGTAGACCTGGATGCGCGTCGGCACGGACGGGTCCGGCGCGAAGCAATAGTCGCGACAGCCCGCCTCCTCCGTTCGGGTGGCCAACTGCACTTCGGTGGTCAACTTCACGGCACGATCGCGATCCTCCTGATTTTCGAATCTCAATGCGGCAACTACGATAATCACGCTTCGCCCTTTCCTCGAATGCTTCGCTGTTATCCCTGCTGAACGCCGTGAGTTCACGGCATCGACTTGGCGCCAGCCCGCAGCGAATCGTCGCTGAACGCGTGGCTGCCGAGATCATAGAGAAAGGTCCCTCACGAGCGCATCGTCTTCAAGGAGGCGCTCGACAACCCAAGTCGGTAGGCTTCGACGCTCCTCTCCTCGTCTGATCGAACATGAATGCCGAGTGGAGGACTTCCCGGAGCCAACGATGAGCGCGACGACTGAGAGTAAAACTGAGTTCAAGGCTGTCCTCTACGAACAGCCCAACGAACGCGTCGTGCGCATCGTGCTCAACCGACCTGACAAGGCCAACGCACAGAACCTTCAGTTGCTCTATGACCTGAATTCGGCGCTCGACAAAGCCGGCGGCGACGACGAGGTCAGAGTCATTATCGTGGCTGCCGCTGGCAAACATTTTTCCAGAGGCCACGGCCCCATGGGCGGTGAAGGCGATCGTTCACTCCAGGAAGTCGCCATCGGCACATCACTCGGATTCGGACAGCCTGGCATCGAAGGCCAATGGGCGTTCGAGGAGGAAGTCTTCTTCGGCCTCTGCTGGCGCTGGCGCAACATTCCAAAACCAACGATTGCCGAGGTTCAGGGCAAGGTCATCGCAGGCGGCTTGATGCTGGTGTGGCCCTTCGACCTTGTCGTTGCGAGCGAGGATGCCACGTTCCAGGATCCCGTCGTCGCGTTCGGCGTCAACGGCGTGGAATACTTCGGTCATCCTTGGGAGTTCGGCATTCGCAAGGCCAAGGAGATGTTGTTCACGGGGCGGCACGAGACCTCGGCATGGTCAACCGGGTGGTCCCGCGCGAGCCCCTGGCAGACGAAACCATGGAGCTTGCCCTCGAGATTGCCGAGCAGCCGAGGTTGGGCCTGAAAACGGCGAAGGAATCGGTCAATCAGATGCAGAACGATCAAGGGCTCTACAGTTCACTGCGTAGTGCAATGAGCCTGCAGCAGCTTTCCCACGCTCATAACAGCCTCTTGCACAAGATACCGGTCGTGCCCGAAGGTGGTGAGCGCGTCCGCAAGCTGATCAAGAAGCCGCCCCTGGATCCGTGAACGCCACTGATTCGCTTGCACGCGCTACGTTGGGGGTGCGGACACGGCAAGTCAGCAAGGGATTCGATCGAGTCTCCGTATCGGGAGGATGAGCAATGAGAGTCGGGTTGGTTACAGGTCATGAGAAGATCGAACTTCAGGAGTTCCCTTCTCCCGTCGCCGACAAGGGTCAGGCCGTCGTCGAAATCTCGCATTGCGGAATCTGCGGAACCGACCTGCACGCATTCCATACCGGTTCCCCCTACAACCCTGCGATCTGCGGCCATGAATGGGCGGGGACGGTATCGGCGGTGGGCAAGGATGTCGGGGACATCCGCGAAGGCGACCGGGTGGGCATTGGCGTCCCGACCGCATGCGGCGAGTGTTCCGAGTGTCGGGGCGGCGACGCAACCCACTGTGAACGGGTCTTGCTGGGCATGCTCGGGGTCGGCCCGTTTGCGACTCCACACGGTGGATTCGCGACGTCACTCGCCGTGAACGCGAGGCGGCTGTATCCGATTCATCCGAAGCTCAGCGACCCGGAAGCGGGACTGCTCGAGCCGGCGACCGTCGCCGTCCACGCTGTTCGTCGTACGCCGATCAGACTCGGAGAATCCGTTGTCGTGCTCGGAGCCGGGCCGATCGGATTACTCGTGTTGCAGTGCGCGAGAGCCGCCGGCGCAGGATGCGCCGTGATGATCGAGCCCGCGGTCGACCGAGCCCGTCTTGCAGCAGAACTTGGCGCGACGTCTGTGATCGATCCAACGACCGAGGATGTCGAAGCACGCGTCAAGGAAGAGTGTGGCCCGCTCGGCGCGGACATCGTTTTCGAATGTGCGGGCATCCCGAAGACGATCGACCAGTCCGTTACCCTGGCGCGGCGCGGCGGCGTCGTTTCGCTGGTCGGCCTGGCCTCCCTGCCCGCCGAAATCGCTCCGGGCAATTGGCTGGTCAAGGAAGTCCGACTCGTTGCCTCCCTCGGTTACCTCCACGAAGAATTCGATCATACGATGCAGTTGGTCGCAGACGGGCGTCTGCGCCTCGAGCCGCTGCACACCCGAACGGTCGGACTTGCGGACCTTGATTCCGCCTTTCGCAGTCTTCTCAAGAATGAGGGCGACGTAAAGATCCTCGTCGATCCGCGGATGGGTGGTTGAGGATCGCGTTGGCTGTGGACTGCACGGATGGCCGGGTGTCTCGGAAGGTTTTTTGAGCGTATTCTGTTGACCGAAAACGAGTCAAACCAAAGACGGAGAGATCGCCATGTCGAAGATGGTCGTCGAAAAGAACTATTTCAGTACGAGAGCCGAAGTCATGAACGACATTCGAGACTCCGGTTACTGGCCGACGACATTCATTTCGAACAAGTCTCCGGAACTCCCCGTCCACTATCACGATCACGACATCATCGGCTATGTCATCGAAGGAGAGACCTATCTGCTGGATACCGACGAACAAAGGATCGCGATCGGGCCGGGCGATCGGCTTGTCATTCCAAAAGGGGCATGGCACGCCGAAGGCGAAGTCAAAGACCGCGTCGTCTACATCGTCTCGCTACGCGACGCGGTTCCTCTGATGGAAGGCATCATGCCTCGGGAGCCCCGCGGCCCCTTCCCTTCCTTCGAGTGACCTTGCTACATCTACCAGCCGCCGGAACCAACCTGCCCGTACGGCGAGTTCGAAACCGGACCGGAGAAGACATGAACGGCCACTTCACGACGAATCGCCGCCTTCTCGACCCGCTGCACATTCGAGGTCGATCGTGAAATTCCTGATGATCGCGATTCTCACGATCGTCGCTGTGACGCAAAGCAGCTGTGGCTCGATGTGGCAGAGGGTTCGGGAACGCGAGCGCGTATTTGCCGTCGAGTCCGCGCGCGCCTACGCACAAAAAGGAAATTGCGACGCCGCACTACGCTCGGTCGATCGTGCACAGTCGAGGCTGAACCTCGGTACCTACGCTCGCGAGTCCACCCTCATCAGGACTGGCTGTTACGAAAAGCTTGGCCACGAGGAACTCGCGATCGCGCACCGCCAGATGCTGACAGATTTCTATGAGAATGAACCTGTATCTGTGCTGGGACCCGACCGGGTACCCATGATGCGCGTTGCCGATCTCGTTCTCGACCACCACAGCCGACCGCCTTCGGCACTCAAGCTGTCGTCACCGCGCTACGATACGCACGCGCAGCGGTCGGGGATCGTAGGTCGTGTCGTCATCTCGTTCGATCTCTCGAAAGCGGGAAGGCCCGTCAAGATTCGAGTGCTCGAGATGCCCCACCCCCTGCTTGCGACCTGGGCAATCGAGGCGCTCGTAGAGACCCGACTGAAGAAGTCGGCGAGGCGATCGGTTCTGCCAGGGGAGCGCTACGTCACGACCTTTCAATTCGAATGGCGCTGGGCCGAAAAGGCCGAGAGCGGACAGGACTCCTGACGGGAATTTGCGGTGTATCGAAAGTGCCAACGCCCTGAGTTCCTCGAGCCAATCCCAGAGAAAGATTGCCTAACACGATCGGCGGTCCGATGATCGGGTGTCCGCGATCTAAGGCGAAGCTCCGGCTCATCGACAAATTCAATAAATAGTGTAGCCACCGTCGACAGTCATCATTTGTCCCGTGTGGAAGGATTGACGCGGATCGGCGAGAAAGGCGCCTATGGCCTGGAACTCGGACGGCTCGGCCCAGCGGCGCACGGGAGTGCGTTTTGTGGTGACTTCACGAAAATGATCATTCTCGTATGCCGCCGTTGCCATTTCCGTCTTCGTCCAGCCGGGTAGAAGCGAATTGACACGAATCTGGTGGCGAGCGAGGGCGACCGCGAGCGCACGCACCAGTCCGTTGACGGCCGTCTTCGCCGTTCCATAGGAAATACTCTGAGGCGCGCCATGAATCGCGGAAGTCGAAGAGACCGCGACGAGACTGCCGCCTTCGCCCTGGGCAACGAGACGTCGAGCCGCTTCACGAAGAGTGAGGAAGACACCATCGAGATTCACATCGAGGACAGCACGCCATTGTTCCAAGGAGAGATCTTCGAACGTGGAAGGTCGAGCGCTTCGGCCAGCATTCGCGAAAAGACCGTCGATTCGGCCAAGCGCATCGACCGATCGATCCATGGACTCGATGACCTGAGCTTCGTCGGTCACGTCGCATACGAAGCTCGTGGCCCGCCCGCCGAGTTCTTCCAGCCGTGCGACCGCCGCGACGTTCTTTTCTTCCTTTCGTCCCCAGACGGCGATCGAACCGCCCGCCATGACAATCCCCTCGGCCATGGCAAGGCCGATTCCGCCATTTCCGCCTGTTACGACGAAGACGCGACCGCTGAGGTCCAGAATGGGTTGACTCGACATTCTTTCTTCACTTCTCCGCGATCATGCGTTCGCTGCTACCACGGATGAACCTCACCGTTCCACTTCATGAAACAGCCGGTTCCCTCGAGCGAGATGCCCTCGATCACAGACATGATGCCGGCGGCGCTTTCTTCGACTTCGATCTCCGCCCCTTCGCCACCCATCTGTGTCTTGACGTATCCCGGATGAATCAATGCAACAGCGGTACCGTCCGCGGCGAGTTCCAGAGACACCATCCTCATGATCTTGTTGACGGCCGCCTTCGAGGAACTGTACGCATACATGACCGGCCAATTGAGATCCATCGCGCCCATCTGGCTGGTGATCGTGATGATCTTGCCTCCGTCCGCGACCTTCAAGTTCTCACGAAAGGTCTGCAGCATGCGAAACGGAGCCATGGTGTTGACCGCAAACGCTTCGGCCCAGCCATCGTAGTCCATCTCCAATGCCGTTTGCTTTACGGGCACAGGCGTTCCAGCGTTGTTGATCAGAAGGTCGATGGGTCGCTCGCCGATTTCAGCCTTCAGTGCAGCCACCGAGCCTCCATCGGATACGCGCAGGCCGCAGACTTCAACCTTCGGCAGGCCGTTCAGGTCGTCCGCTTTCTGCGGCTCTCGGCAACAGGCAATGACATCGTCCCCTCCTTCTGCGTATCGCTTCGTAAGCTCCAAGCCGATGCCGCGATTCGCGCCGGTGATCAAGACTGTAGCCATGGGGTCCTCTCCTCCTCGGTGTAAGTTGTACAGATATTCTAGTCAGAGATCGAAGTTGTCGCGCGCTTCACTCGCCGACGGTCCCGACCGGAAACGTCGATACCAATCATCGAACGCGGCGGTCTCTCAGGACCTGCTTTCCTGAGACTAGCGTCGATAGGGCGCGTCATGTCTGGGTGAATCCGATCTGTAGCTCTTTCAGGATCCTGAGCGCGATATTGCTTTGATGGCGGAAATCATTGGCCTCGGGGATCACATGGACTTCTTCGATGCGGTCGAAGAAGGCCTTGAAGCCCCACCAGAGTTCCCGCCGTGCAAGCGGTGCTCCGAGACAGTGGTGAATACCGGAGCCGAATGTCATATGACGAGCCGGCTTGTCACGGTCGAGATCGATGCTCGCCGGACACTCGAACTCCGCCTCGTCGCGATTTGCCGCGGCGTAGCGGATGTTGATCGAGGAACCTTCTGGAATCGAAACCCCGCCCAACACGACATCTGCAGCCGCCGTTCGGAAAAGGCCCTGAACCGGGGACTCGAGCCGCAACACTTCTTCGATGAACGGACGCAGGTACTTTTCCTGATCGCTCTTCAATTTCTCCCAGACATCGGGACGCTCACAGAGCAGCATGATCCCCCCCGAAAGAGCATTGGTCGTGGTCTCCGACCCGCCGACGAAGGTGTCCGCCATCATCTCCGCATGCAGCTCATTGTCGTTCATCGGACGGCCCCATTCGGGAATTTCTCGATTCACGAGTTCAGATAGCAGTGTGTCATCGGGCGTCTTTCGAAGACGTTCGAAGATCGGCTGAAAATAGTGTTGCGCCTCGATCTCCATCTCGACGGACCAGCGCTCTTCGTCCTCGGATTGCATCCGCCCGAGCCGCTGCACCCACGCGTCCGTCCAGGCTTTGATCCGACCCAGATCCTCCAAGTTCGCTCCCATCTGCTTCCCGATCACCGTCAGCGGAAGAGGAACGGCCATCGCATTCACCCACTCGCATCGACCGTCGTCGATGAACTCGTCGACGAGCCGGCGTGCAGTCTCCTCGACGAAGGGCTCGATCAGCTTGATCTTTCCCGGGCGGAACGCCTCGTTGAACATCGCACGGAGCGCTCGGTGATCCGGGTCGTCGCGCGCGCCGAGCGATCTCGCTGGGAGCCAACCGTGCTCCTCGTAAAGCCTGGTCATACGCAGGTCTCGTTCGGATGCCTTCTGATTTCGACCCGGGCCTCCACTGATGAAGGTCTTCGGGTCGAGGAGGACTTCACGAAGCAGCTCGAAACTGGAGACAACGAACATTCCGGTCTTGGGATCCTGCCAGACCGGCGCCTCCTTTCGGAGCACGTCATAGGCGGGGTACGGACACTCCTGAAAGTCGCTGTCGAAGAGATCGACTTCGTCGGCATGGATGGGCCATCTGGGCGTCGGCATGGGAATCTCGATCGAGGAAGTTGGATGTTCTCTGACCCCCGATTCCAGCGCTTTTCGCAGAAATTGCAAGACGCACGGAATGAGCTTCGCGTACGTCTCGATCCAACCTTGTCCCCGGCCCGCGTCGATCCCTACATGAAGCGCTTGACGAGCCTCGTCAGTGTCTCTCCGTAGGGTGGATACATGAACTTCGGGTCCAGACGAGTTCCACGTGTGAGAACCGACTTCCGATGGCTAAAGGTCTCGAAGGTGTGGCGCCCGTGGTAAGCACCGGTACCCGATGGACCGACGCCGCCGAAGGGCATACGTGAATCCATGATTTGCATGAGCGTACCGTTTACGCAGACACCCCCTGAACTGGTACGGCGGAGGACCTCGTTCTCGACGTCTGCGTCCTTGGTGAAGAGGTAGAGGGCCAACGGCTTTTCGCGCTTGTTGATGAAGTCGATGGCTTCATCGACGTCACGGATCTTTCGAATGGGCAGGATCGGACCGAAAATCTCCTCCTGCATGACCCTCGAATCATCGGCTGCCCCGCGCAGGACCGTAGGTGATACATAACATTGATCGACGTCCAATTCGCCACCGAAGACCGGATCACCGTCCTTCATGAGTGTCGACAACCGTTCGTGGTGACGGCTGTTGACTATGCGCGCGAAGTCGGCGGTGTCCTTGGGGTCGTCTCCGTAGAATTCGTGAACCGATCTCTCCAAGGCCGCGACGAGTTCCGCCTCTTTTGATTCGTGAACGAGGACATAGTCGGGCGCGATGCAGGTCTGCCCAGCGTTCGAGAACTTTCCCCAGGCGATGCGACGGGCCGCCGTCTCGATGTCGGCATCCTCGAGCACGACACAGGGACTCTTGCCGCCGAGTTCCAGGGTCACGGGCGTCAGATGTTTCGCAGCGGCCTCCATCACGACCTGCGCGACGCGTCCGTTCCCCGTGTAGAAAATGTGATCGAAGCGTTGTTCTAGCAGCGCGCTCGTCTCCGCAACGCCACCTTCGACGAGTCGAATCGCCTCGGGATCCAGGTACTCGGGAATCCACCTCGCCAGGGCCGCCGAGACGTGCGGAGTCACCTCCGAGGGCTTGAGAACGACTGCATTGCCGGCCGCGATGGCGCCGACGAGCGGCGAGAGCAGCAAGCCGATCGGGTAATTCCAGGGGGCGATGATCAAGACCACGCCCAGGGGTTCACGCAGCACCCGGGCTTTGCCCATCACGGGCAGCAAGCCGATTCGTTCCGGACGTGTCCACTTCTTCAGATTCTTGAGAGCGTTCTTCGCCTCCGTCTTGCCCTGCCCCACGTCTCCCGTGAAAGCCTCAAACGTCGGCTTGCCCAGATCGGCATGCAGCGCCGCGACGAACTCGTCGGCGTGGTCGTCATGCATCGCGATCAGTCGCTTCAATTGTTCGCGTCGCCACTCGAGCGGACGAGTTCGTCCAGCATCGAACGCGCGCCGCAGACTTGCTACCTGGCTGGGAATCGAGTCGATCTCGGTATGGGGCTCGGGCAAGTTCGATACTGCGCTCATGATGATCTCCATGATGAATTTCTTGTGGTTTTCAAAAAGTTGTTCGGTTCCCTCGAGAACTCTTAGAGGATAGTCAAGATTTACGTGGACGAACTCAGTAGCGCTCGATGATATGCCGCGCGAAGTCCTTGAAGCTCCTGCGCGCGCTCGCCATCGGTGGCAGTAGCGTGACTTCCCTCAGACCGGCGGCTTCCGCCTGCCGAAGGCTGTCGAGGATCTCCGCCGGCTCTCCGACGAGACCACCCGACGCACGGATCGTATTCGGCGTCACGAAGCGCCGCTCGGCCGGCACCAGGTAGGTGCAATGCCCCTCGTGAATCTGCTGATAGCGCTTACGTTCGGGCGTCTCCATCTTTGTCACATGGTCGAGATATTGTTCCCACTCCGAGGTGCAGTCGGCGGGAATGAACGCGTCGCTTCCGGACTGCCGATAGAGCTCATACCAGAAGTGCAGAGAAGACGTCACCATCGAGCCGACCTCGTCGATCACGCGATCGGAGTCGAGCGTTTCGCCAGGCTCCAGCACACACGAGAATGTCAGTGCGGCCGTATGGTAGGCGTCGCCTAGCGTGCGACCCGCCTGCACGGCCCCTTCGCGAATAGCGTCGAGGCAGCCTTTGACCCGATCGGGGGGCTCGCCGCCCGCCGAGATGCGACCATCCCCATACGCCCCAGCAGCACGAAGTGCGAGGGGACCATTCGCGGCAACGTAGATTGGAATCTCGTGTTCCACATCAACAAAGCCCAGTTCCCGATGCAGGAACTTGATTTCGCGGGTTTCGCCGCCATGCGTGTACTCGACTTCCTCTCCGTGGAGCAACCCGCGCACCACTCGAAGGTAGTCGCGAAACTTGCGGGGCTTCACTGGATCGAATCCCATCACACGCATCGCGGTGTGGCCGGTCCCGATACCGAGAAAGACACGGCCCGGCGCCAGGCGGTTGATCGACGCGATCGAGTGGGCGGTGACGGGCGCGCTGCGCGTACCCGCTATGGCCACGCCGGTGCCGAGTCGAATCGTCGATGTGTGCTGCGCCGCGAGGGCGAGTACGGCGTAGCAATCCGACCAGATCATCTGTGAGTCTGGCACCCAGCCGCTGTCGTAACCGATACTCTCCACATAAGGGAGAAGCTGCCAATCGTCGATCTTCGTCGCGACCATCGCACCGAATTTCATGCTCCAATCCTCCTCGCGCCCCTACGCATCGGTCTTCCGTTCAGCGTCCGAGTTCAGCGAATTTTGTTGGCGAGTTCCGCCAGGTTGTCGAGCAGCGGCAGCAGTTTGTCGGCCGGCTCCGATGGCAGCGCGAACATCTGATCCGTGAAACCCTTGTCGATGTTCGAGCGACAGGTATCTTCATTCGGAGCGGCCGCGAATATCGCGCGATCGATCGACTCATAGTCGCGGCCGGCACGGTCGCACGATTTTCGCAGCGCCTCGAGCCCCTCTTCGAGTCCACCGGCAAGGCCGATCGGCATCCAACCGTCGCAGTAGTCGACAACCCGATCAAACGCCCATTTCGACTGTGCGCCGAGCCAGATGGGCGGTCCTCCGCGCTGCACCGGCTTCGGCCATGACCACAACTTGTCGAAATCCACGAACTCGCCGTGATACTCCGCTTCGTCCTCAGCCCAGATCGCCTTCATCGCGAGAACCTTCTCGCGCACGACTTTCCAACGGGTGGCAAATCGAATGCCATGATTCTCCATCTCTTCCGCATTCCAGCCGGCGCCAACGCCGAGAATGACGCGACCACCGGAGATCATGTCGAGCGAAGCCACCTCCTTCGCGAGCTGAATCGGATCGCGTTCCACCACGAGGCAGATGCCCGTACCGAGCTTGATGCGTTCTGTTACAGCGGCCATCGCCGAAAGAGCGACGAAGGGATCATGCGTATGCCAATAATCCTTGGGTAGGTCTGCGCCGCCCGGCCAGGGCGTACGCCGACTCGTCGGGATATGGGTATGCTCGGTGACGAAGAGGGAGTCGAAGCCGCGCTCTTCAACGGCGCGCGCAAGCTCGACTGGCTGAATCGAATAGTCGGTGGGAAAGATCGTCACGCCGAAGCGGCTCATGGGATACCTCTCGTACAGGGTTGATGTCTTCTTCGAATGACCCGGGATGCTGGTCTGCAGAGTATCTGATTCGGCGACAGCCCGCGCCGCCCGTGGATGGCTGGTCGACCCACAGGCCTTTACGCTCCCACATCGTATTCGAGATCGAAAGTAGGGGGCCGACGCGAGTCTTCGGCGAACCAGTTGGCCAGGAGGGCGGCCGCGGACCTGAAGCTCGACCTCGGCTGCGCGGTTTCTCGATACAAGCAGGGCACGCGATGACATCGGACGCTGAAATCGATATCGACCGCGCCACTGCGAATCATCTACTCACGACGACGCGCTCGGTGCGCAGACGACTCGACTTCGAACGCGAGGTTCCGCCCGAGGTACGGGAGGAGAGTCTGGAGATCGCGCTGCAGGCTCCGACCGGCTCCAACAGCCAGGGCTGGCACTTTCTCATCGTGACCGACCTGTACCGAAGCGCCTTTGCGAAGTATGCGGACGTTCCGCAGGTACCTCGATTCGAACCGGACGACCCGCGCGCCGGGCAGATGCGGGGCATCCTTCGTTCTGCGCTCTACCTGAACAAGCGTCTGCACGAGGTGCCGGTCATGGTGATCCCTTGCATCGAGGGTCGATGGGAGGATTTGAGCGTCTTTCATCAGGCCGGTACATACCGCTCGATTTTCCCCGCTGTCTGGTCTTTCATGCTCGCGCTTCGTGCGCGCGGAGTCGGGTCGTCTCTAACCACGATGCATCTCATGCACGAGCAAGAGGCCGCGGCGATTCTCGGAATTCCCCAGGACATCACGCAAGTCGCCCTCCTCCCGGTCGCCTACTTCACCGGCGACTCCTTCAAGCCAGCGGGACGGATTCCAGCCGTGGATCGTACCTACTGGGGTGGATGGGGAGAGACACGATGAGAGCTCTGCGCTCGGGATCGACGTTCGGCACCTAGGAGCCTGACCCAAGACTCGTCGCGACGCCCATGCGCCGATCCATCACCGCTGCGTGCGTTGCGAGACCTTGCTGTAGCTCGCTACAGCCGCGGCCCCGCGCCTTCCCAGCGGCGCGTCTCGATACCTGGGCTTCCCACGAGAGTCTTGGAAGAGGCTCCTCGCTACGTTCTTCGGGAAAGCGCGAGAGCATCAGAACCGCGCCCAGGCCGAGGACCGCGGCAATGGGGCCGACGAGTTGTACGCCAAGCGGATTGTCGGGGCCGTTGCCAAAGCGCACAAACAGAAATGCGATCATCGCCGCGGAGAGCCCGAATGCCCATTTGTCAAAGGCGCGCATCACGCCCAGGAAGAGAGCCGAACGATTCGTCCCTCCTCGAGCTGCATCCTCGTCGATCAACTGCCCGACCAATACGTTGGGCAGAAGCGACACACCTGCGATCGCCAGTCCCATCACGCCGAGTGAGATAAAGGCAATGGCCAGATTCCTGACATCCTGTGGCTGTCCGGGGCCGCTTGGCTCAACCATGCCCAGTGCGGCGGCCGCGACTCCAAAAATGAAGAAACTGATCAGCAGGATTTTCTTGGGACGTAGCGAACCCAGTAGTCGCGGAACGATCGCATAGCCAACCGCGATCATCAGGCCGAGCGAAGCGCTGAGGTCGAAGGCAAAGCCTTCCGAACGCCCCAGCAAGACTGTGGCCAGGTAGGGCAAAACGGGAAATATCAGGCTCGCTGCGGATGCAAAAAGCACATGCGCCCCGAGAAATATTCGAAAGGGCCGATTGGCAAGAACCGAAGCAAGCGACTCGCGCAACGAAACAGTCTCTGGCTCTACGCGCTCAGTGAATCGCTTCTCGTCGATCGCAAACAGGGGGATGCTGCACAGAACGAACGCGACAAGGGCGAGTACGATGACGATCGCGCGCATCGACTCCGTCGGTGCCAGGCCGACTTCACGCCCCCAATCGATACCGCGTGGCCATGTCATCAAAAGCCCCGCCATCGGGAAAGCGCAGAGCGCAAGCAGGCGAGTCAGGCGCGCCCTCTCGTCGTCCGAGCGCGCGATCTCGGGAATCAGAGCGCCGTGGGGTCCCGTATACATCGTGGCGAACACGTAGTAACAAGACAGCACGCCCGTCAGCCACACGGCATTGATCGCGCCGCCGACGTCAGACGGCGGCCAGTAGGCGAGCAGCGGAAGGGCGAGCATCGGCAGCAGGCCGAAGAGCATGAAAGCGCGCCTGTGCCCAAGCCGCGAGCGCGAGATGTCCGAGGCGTGACCGATCAAGGGCGAGGCCACGCTATCGACGGTGCGCGCGATCAGCATCGCGATACCGAAGGCGGTCAATGGACCGAACAGCGTTTCCTGTGGAAGTTGCGCGACCAATCCCCTGCCCGGCGGCGGGAGATAGAAGTAGAGCAGCATCGTGCCAACCACATGATCAATCGAGGCAAATCCGGGGGCGCCGGCCGCATAAGCGAGCTGGCGCCTGGTAGACATTTTCTCGGCCATTCCGACAGACACGGTAGGCGCGGACGCGCCGCGTCAATATCTTCCTCGGCTGAAGTTGGGGTACCCATAGGCTGCTAGCCTCGAGGTCACGAAACGAGGAGAAGTGCATGGGACTCTTACAGGACGTCACGCCAATCAACGACCAACTCGCAGATATCATCGTACGCGCATCCGATCCCTGGATCGAAACAGACAAGGACCAGGCATGGATCAAAGTGCTGTGGACGGGTGAGGAATCCGGCCGCTGGGCAGCACTTTTCCGATGGACCAAAGGCTATGTCGCCCCACCACACAAACATCTGGCCGCCGCGCACACATTCATACTCAAGGGCAAGCTGCAAGTGCGCGACGGAGTCTTGAACGCCGGGGACTACGACTACGAGCCGAACGGTGTCTTGCACGGCGCGACAACGGCGCTCGAAGACACGGAATACCTCTTCATCTGCGACGGGCCAGTGCTCTTCTACAACGACGACGGCCTGCAGTCGTACCTTGGCTGGGAAGAACTCCACCGCATGCGCGAGGCCGCCAAAACCACCTGAGACAAGTTCGACAGAGGAGAGGGATGTGGACTCCCGCATTCGCGACGCGCTCGATCGGGATCGCGTCATCGACATCACGACCACCGGGCGGACAACCGGAGCTCCACACCGCATAGAGATCTGGTTCTTTCGTGCCGGCGGACACATCTACCTGACGGGTGCGCCCGGGCGCAAGCGTGACTGGTACCAGAACCTGGTCGCGAACCCGGCATTCACGTTTCACTTGAAGCAGAGCACGCGGGCAGACCTCGAGGCGACCGCTCATCCCATCGTGCAAGACGAATTACGCGAGGTCATCCTGCGTGAAGTGCTGGCTCAGCTGAAGCCGGGTATCCCGGCAGATTGGATGCCGGGCATGAGCGAGGAAGCGAGAACCGCCACAGACCAGAGTTTCATCATCATCGCTTCCGATCCGGAGGCCGCACTTCCGGCGTGGCTCGATGAGAGTCCGCTCGTCGAGATCCGCCTCAGTCTCTGAGGACGAATACGGTCGGTGGGATGCAGGGAATCATGAAGAACGTGTACGCTCATCACCACGCGTCACGGCAGACTCCGCCGGCGACCGCCCTCTTCTTTTCTCCGTGGGAGACTCGATCATGACTGCGTCGGCGGAATCGCACGAAATCCAAAGCTGGCCGAAACAGGAGCTCCGCGGCGATCCCATCCAGGGCTCTCGGTACACGTCGACCGACTTCTTCCAGCGGGAATGGGAGGGGATGTGGACGAAGGTCTGGTTGCTGTTAGGGCGTGAATCCGAGCTGCCCAATCCAGGGGATTGGCAATGCGAGGAGATCGGCCCCGAGTCCATTCTCATGGTTCGGCAGACCGACGAAAGCGTGAAGGCGTTCTACAACGTTTGTCCACACCGTGGCAATCCGCTGGTCGCCAAAGAAACCGGGCACTCACCGCGCTTCCTTTGCAAATATCACAGCTGGGTCTTCGCGCCCGATGGTGAGCTCAAATTCGCTCCGGATGCCGAGGATTTTCCCAGAGGCAACCCCTGCGGAAAAATTCGACTCGAAGAGCTCGCGTGCGAGACCTTCGCAGGGTTTGTGTGGGTCAATATGGATCCAGAATGCGTAGGCCTCCGCGAATTCCTGGGGCCCATCTGGGATGATTGGAGTCGATACGATCTCGAATCCTGGAAGCGCTATGTCGCCTTGACCACCACACTGCCCTGCAATTGGAAGGTCGTGCTCGACAACTTCAATGAGTCGTACCATGTGCCGACCGTCCACATGAGCGCCACACCGGAAACGGATCGAAGGAAGATCCGGGGAAGCATCGACACTCACTATCGCGAAACGCGCTTCGATCTATCCGACGAAGGTCACAATCGAATGATCATGCGGGGCGGCTATGCAGCCGGCTCTCACGACGGTAAAGGGAACATCGTCGATCCCCTCGCCAGAGAGTTGCGCGGATGGGAACTCGATCCTTCCGATTTCAAAGGTCGACTCGAGGACACCCGGAAGGCACTTCAGGAAGCGAAACGCCGAATCGGCCCA
>CAWLAJ010000037.1:0-20064 GCA_963854795.1 Deltaproteobacteria bacterium UBA4427
GTCGATGTCACCCATCGGATCTCGAAACACCTGCCGGTCGAGTACAGCATCACTTCACCGCCCGCGATCTTGAACGATCTGGCGATCACCGGCTCACTGGTGCTCGACAACACGCGCACCGATGCCCCCAGCGGTGTCGTTCGCGCCTATGACGTTGTGTCCGGGGAGCTTCGTTGGGCCTGGAATCCCATCCCACCCGGAATGGATCCGACGAACGAGGACGGTACCTATCGCAGTGGCACGACCAATGTCTGGTCGATCATTGCCGTCGACGAGGAACGTAACCTCGTCTTCGTGCCGACTGGAAACACCAACCCGGATTTTTTCGGGGGCCATCGCGATGGACTCGATCACTATTCGAGCTCCGTGGTCGCTCTGAACGGCGACACCGGCGAAGTCGTCTGGCATTTCCAGATGGTCCACCACGATCTGTGGGACTACGACACTCCGGCTCAGCCGACGCTGATGGACCTTCGCCTCGACGGAAAGACGATCCCGGTCGTCGTTCAAGTCACGAAGATGGGCATGACCTTCGTACTCCATCGCGAAACGGGCGAACCCGTCTTTCCGGTCGAAGAGCGACCGGTCCCCCAGGACCCGGTTGCCGGCGAGTATCTTTCGCCCACGCAGCCGTTTCCGTCGCACGTTCCCTATCTGCTTTCCCCGATCACCGCGGACGATGCCTGGGGTTTCACGTTCTTGGACGAGGGCGCCTGCCGCGACCGGATGAAAGAACTACGCAACGACGGCATTTACACGCCGCCGTCTCTCGGCGGATCCTTTCTCTATCCCAGTAACGGTGGCGGCAACAACTGGGGTTCGCCCGCTATTCATCTGGGCGAGCAGATCATGTTGGTCGTGACGTGGCGCGTCGCCGCCACGTCGAAGCTCATTCCACGGGCGGATTGCGAAGACGTCGTCCAAGCCCAAATGGGCACGCCCTATTGTGTCGAGACCGGGATCGTCTCCTCACCCATCGGCGTTCCCTGTACCGCACCGCCCTGGGCGACCCTCGATGCCATCGACCTCGCGGCCGGCAAGATTCTCTGGCGGGTCCCGATCGGAACGACGCGAAACATCGCGCCGTTTCCGTTCTGGTGGATCAAGGGGGTGCCCGCAGTCGGGGGTCCCATCGTGACCTCGACCGGACTCGTATTCATGGGTGCCAGTCTCGACCACTTCTTTCGCGCCTATGATCTCGAAACGGGCGAGGTGATCTGGAAGACCGACCTGCCCACGTCCGCCAACTCGGTCCCCATGACCTACCAGGTGCGGCCCGAGGGTCGACAATATGTCGTGATCGCGGCCGGCGGACATTGGGGTGCCCCGAATCCGCCTGGGGATCATTTGATGGCCTACGCCTTGCCTGATTAGGCGCGTCCCTGCCGCTTCCCCGCAAGGACAGCGGACGGTGCGAGCTTGGATATCATGCTCGAGCGGCACGCAGCCTCCCGCACGGCAACTGATGGACTCGGAGTCGGATTGAATGGCGAAGTCTGAGAAGGAACAACCGCAGAACCCGATGGCGTTCGACATCGACCGAAAGGCGCGCAAGCCCCAGGAGTACTACGAGCGCATCAAGGAGAAGTTCGCCGACGAGCGGGACATCCGGCTCGCCTTTCGGCCCGAGGGTACGGATCAGTTCACGACCGACTTGACCGGCGACCTCGCCAAATATGCAATCGATCCCAACGCGGAAGAACTCAAGCCTCGCGAAAAATTGACGGACACGGTCGAGTGTCTCTTCATTGGCGGTGGCTTCTCGGCTCTGCTCACTTCGGCGCGGCTGCGCGAGATTGGCGTCGAGAGCATCCGTATCGTCGAGCGCGGCGCAGATGTCGGGGGCACCTGGTATTGGAATCGCTACCCGGGCGTAGCTTGTGACGTGGTGGCGTACGACTACCTCCCCTTGCTCGACGAGATGAACTACGTCCCGAGCCGCCACTACGCCAAGGGCGACGAGATCTATGGCCACTGCCAGTCCATCGCGAGGAAATACGACCTCTATGAGCTGGCGGTCTTCCAGACCACCGTCACCTCGACCCTCTGGGATGAGGACGAGCAGATGTGGAACATCTTCACGGACCGGGGCGATCAGATGAAGGCACGGTTCGTGATTTGCGCCAACGGAACGCTATCGAAACCGAAGCTCTCGAAGATTCAAGGCATGAAGTCCTTTGCCGGCCACTCCTTCCACACTTCGCGCTGGGACTACGACTTCACCAAGCCCGACCTCTCGGGGCTGGCGGACAAGACCGTGGGCATCATTGGAACCGGCGCATCGGCGGTCCAATCGATCCCCAAGCTGGGCGCAGTCGCAAAAGAGCTCTACGTGTTTCAGCGCACGCCTTCTTCCATCGACATCAAGAATGACTGGCCGACGGATCCCGAGTGGGCGAAAAAGTTGCAGCCGGGATGGCAGGCCATTCGACGCGCACGCGCCATGGCAGAACCCGAGCTGAGCGCCGCGAAACAGGCGAAGCGCGATGCGATGACCCAAGAGGAGAAGGTCCAGCGACAGGAGAACGCCAACATCGACGCGATGATGCGAATCCACAAGCGCATCGACGAAATCGTGGAAGACCCCGAAACCGCCGAGTCACTCAAGCCCTGGTACATGTTGATGTGCAAGCGACCCTGCTTCGACAACGACTATTTGCCGATCTTCAATCGCGACAGCGTGCACCTGGTCGACACCAAGGGGAAGGGCATCAAGGAGATCAGGGAGGCGGGCGCGGTCTTCGAGGACGAGGTCTATCCACTCGACGTACTCATCTACGCGACGGGCTTCGAAGTGCAGAAGACCGGAATCTACAACGAGATTCGCGGGGTGAACGGGGTCGAAATCAACGAGAAGTACAAGGACGGGATTCGCACGGTCTTGGGCATCCATTCACACGGCTACCCGAACCTGTTCATCATGGGCGGTTACCAGGCGACATTCCGATTCAATCTCACCGATGTCCTGCAGTCTCAGGGCGATCACATCGCAGCCTGCATCGACTACGCCCGCCGAAACGGCCATCACGCGATGGATGCCACCTACGAAGCGGAAGAGCATTGGGTTCAAGAGGTCATCGCGAACCGTGGCAAGACGACGCGAGCCGCCGATTGCACACCGGGCTATTACAATTTCGAAGGACAGCATCAGCGCCGTCAGGACGGCAACTTCAACGGCTCCTACCCGAGCTACATTGCGCACGCCAAGGATGTGCTCGCAAACATGAAAGAGAATTTCGAGTTCACCAATCCAGCAGCTTCCGGCTAGTCATCGAGCCCATTCAAGAACCCTGCAAGAACTGCCTGGACTTCCTCATCAAACGAAAAAGGCATCATGTGGTCCGCATTCGGTATCGCATGAAGAACCGCGCCCGGAATCTCCTCTGCCAAGAGTTCCGCATGGGAAAACGGCACGTTGATATCTGAAGTGCCATGGACGATCAGGGTCGGGACCCCGATGTCGGCGAGCGGCAGGTTCAAATTCGTATACTGCTGAGTGTCATTATCCATTCCGACTTGCCGTCGACTCGGCGGCCAGAACGACCAGAGGATCGACTCGATCTTTTCGTTTTGCTGGGATTGCCGAGTACGAGTTTCTGGTTCGCCGACTCTGGAATCATGAATTTGATGATGCCGTCGCTCCCGACCACCCGTTTCAGCGCTCCGGAGGTCAGCCAGACGAGAAAGTCGGATTTCATGAAGCTCGGCGCCCGCAACAGTTCCATGGACTGACTGACCGCTTCCATCGCGACGAGACCTCGCGTTCGTTCGGGATAGAAGGCGGCAAAGGAAATCGCCGAAGGCCCACCGCCCGACGCACCCATGACCACCACTCGATCGACGCCGAGTTCATCCAATAGCGCGGCATAAGCATGGGCCCAGCCCCGAGCGTGAGCTCAGCCGTCGAAGCGAAAGACGTTCAAGCTGGAGAAACGAACGTGCCTCGCGCGCCACCAGGGCGTCTTCGGAAATGCCAGTGATGCGTCGCCATGTCGATCGATGTAATAGCTGTGCGATGTCACGCAGGCAGAATCCTTGAAGACTGCGTCCTCGGCTTCTTCGAGCATTTGTGCGAAGTACTCATCGTGGGCGTCCTGCCGTATTTCGACTCGGGTCGTCTGGTCTTTGCGCGCCCGTAGCATGCAGCGGATCATGTACTTGAGATGGGCATCCAACATGGTGAACCAGTTGAAGCCACCCGAGTATGGCCCCATGGTCAGGAAGAAGTTGGGGAAGCCGGGAACCGCGATGCCGCCGAACGCCTGGTAGCGATTCTGGTCCCAGAAGGAGCCGAGTTCGACTCCTTCTAGACCCACGACCTCGAAGGTCGGCGCGTTGCCCCTTTCGAAGACCTTGAATCCCGTACTCAGGATGAGCGTGTCGAATTCGTGATTCGTGCCGTCCTGCGTGGTGATGCCCGACTTGGTGATGCGCTTGATTCCATCGGTCACCAGATCAACGTTTTCTCGATTGAAGCTCTGAAGATAGTCGTTCGAGACCGCAGGACGTTTGCAGCCGAGCCCGTATTCCGGGAGCAGCGAATCGTGTAGCGAGGCATCCTCGACCACTTCACGCATGTGATCCGCGAGCTGCGCCTCGATGCGGCGGATGAATTTCCTGCGCTTTTGGTAGTTCACGACCAGGTAGGTCCCGATTTCGAATCCAAGCTCGGTGAAGAAGCGGCGAATCTTCAGTCCGAGGGGGCTGAAGCGGAAGCCCGATCGATCCTGGTCGGTGATGGGATGGTCGGGTCTCGGGCCGACCCAGATGGGTGTGCGTTGGAAGACTTTCAGGCTTTCGACTTCCGGGGCAATGCTCGGAACGACTTGAACCGCAGAGGCACCCGTTCCGATCAGACCCACCCGCTTTCCTGCGAGATCGTAGTCGTGATCCCATTGGGCGGTGTGCATCGACTTGCCCTCGAAGTCGTCGAGACCTTCGATCTCGGGTCGCTTCGGCTGGCAGAGGATTCCGGTCGCCGCAATGACGTAGCGCGATCGGTAGCTTCGACCATCAAGAAAGTGGGTCGTCCAGGTATTGCTCGAAGAGTCGAACACCACCTCCGAAACCGAGACCCCGTACTCGATGTAGTCGTCGATTCCGTATTTCTTCGAACAGTGCTTGAGGTAGCCAAGGATCTCGGCTCCGGGTGCATACGTGCGCGACCACGGGTGATCGATTTCGAATGGGTAGCAGTAGGCGATGCTCGGAATATCGACCGCGATGCCTGGATAGGTGTTGTCGCGCCAGGTTCCGCCGAGATCGTCCGCTCGTTCGAGCAGCACGAAGGAATCGAAACCATTGCGCAGAAATTCGATTCCGGCCCCGATGCCGCTCACGCCGGCACCCACGACGACGATTTCAAAGTCGAGCTTCATGATGAGTCAGTCCTGTCTAGTGTCGAGAGGTGAGGCGGGCGGGACTGTCAATCTAGCGAATCGTCGGATTGGAGGGTATTTGAGGGTCGAAAGTGGATCGGCAACTTGCCAATATGAGAGGGAGGCCGCCGCATCCGCCAGTTATCGCGCGGGAGGAGGAGAGTGAAAGCTCGCCTATCACCGACCGATGCCAACCGCACACTCGCGGTCTCATCCAGATGAGTCCGCATCGAAGGAACGAGAGAATTCATGAGGGTGACCCGAATTTATTCCGGAGACGATGGCGAGTCGCATTTCGAAGATGTCGAGGTTCCGATGCTCGATCGCGGCGGTCCGATTGGCCTGATTTCGAAGCTCGAGGAAGCGACCGGGATCCTATTTCGCGAGACGGAGGGCGACTATTCTTACGGCTTCCACAACGCACCGCGCAGGCAATACGTCATCAACCTCGACGCTTCGGTCGAAATCGAAATCGGCGATGGGACCAAACGGATATTGGGCCCGGGCGAGATCCTGCTCGCGGAAGACACGACCGGCCATGGGCATATCAGTCGCAGTGTAGATGGGAAGCCGCGACGCTCGCTCTTCGTCACGCTCGATTAGACTATGCCGGCGGGGCCGCGCGCTTCGAGGCTCCCGGTTTCCGTCTCTATATGAACGGCGGCCTCTGCTCGTTCGCGGCACTGACCGCGTTTCTCGCGGACGTGACGGTCGCGCCGGAACTCATGGTGCTGACCCATCGAGGCGATTTCGAATCGCCGGCGACTTCGTCCTGAAATTCGGATCGACGCGCTTACAGCGTCGTCACCGATCGTCGGGCCCCCAACGAATGGGCCCATGCATCAGGCGTCTGGGACGTAGAGTTCGCTCGCGATCTTGTCCGCACCGGCAACCACGAGAAGTCGCCCGAGCGCGATGTACTGGTTGATCATCATACCGAGCTCCGCGATCTCGGCGTCCTCGAAGCTTTCCCGAAGCTCAGCCATGAATGCAGCGTCGACCGATCGAAAATCCACAGCGAGCTTCTCCGCCATGCGAACGGCCAGTGCGTCCCGCGGCGCAAGCTTCCGCTCGTCCAGAGGCCGATAGATCTGAGCGATGGTGTCTTCGTCGAGCCCTTGACGCGTCGCCGACGCGTAGCGTGCGAAGAGTCAGGTATCGCAGCCGTTCAATTCCGCGATCTTGAGTCGAGCGAGCTCCTTGACGCGCGAAGGCACGATGCCCTCGCGATGTCCTGGGCGAAAGAACTCGAAGTAGCGACCGAAGTGTTCGGGAATGAGTTCTTGCAGATTCAGTGTGCCGTCGGACATTGGTTTTTCTCCTTCGCCGGAAATCGGCTTCGCCTAAATCGCACTTAAGGTATCGATCTCTGAGAGAACCGCCCCTGATTCGAGCCGACGCCGGAGTCCTCGGGGTCCTGTTGGACGGGCCTGGAACATCAGGGAGCGCGCGCCAGCTCGCACAATGTAGGAGTCGTTCCATGCCATCGGGAGCGAATTCGATCCTAATTCCACCGCTGTGTGAAGGCCTTCACACAGGCAAGAGTGCGAAGTCTCTAGGTTTCAGACGTCGGCGAATCCCCATCTGTGCGACCGACGCGGAACCGACCATCACGGAGACAAACCATGCGGCCCGCGCCAAAATGTTCAATGGGGTGATCGCCGAGTTTTCTGAATGGTCCGGCCATCGGCTCGGCCTGCTCTACAACAACGCGGGAATCGGAATCGCCGGCTACTTCGAAAAAATTCCACTTTCGCGCAGCGTGGATATCATCAACGTCAATCTCATCGGCGTCATCCACGGGATCTACGCGGCGCTGCCGCTTCTAAAGCAGACGCCCAATAGTCTGTGTTTCTCGACCTCTTCGTAGGCTGCCAGCTGCGGTGCGCCATCGCTCGTGGTCTATGCGGCGACCCAGTTTGCGGTCAAAGGACTCACCGAGGCACTGGCGGTCGAGCTGTCCCGCCATGACGTGCGGGTCGCCGACGTTCTCCCGGGACTGATCGATACGCCCATCCTCAACCCTGATCGCTATGTAGACGGGAAAGTGGCAAGTCAGCAGGGCGAACGCACGATCGGTGTCGATCTTCCAGACGACGGAGGCAGGTTCCGGCTGATCCAACCGAGCGAGGTGGCCGACGTCGTTTAGCGCGCCTATCACGAGGACAAGTTGCATTGGTACGTGCCGCCGAAAATCGAGCAGATCGACCTCGAGAAGGTCAAGTCGCCGGAGGCGATGCGTGACGCGCGCATCGAAGGGCAGGGCGCAACACCCACTGACTAGTCGGCTGCAAGTGCGACGAAGCGAAAAGGACGCTCAGCCCGTCGCGACGCCCGGGCAGAGTTCCTCCGGACTGACCTGGAGTTTGCGAACGGCGGCAAGGGTTTCCGGCGCCGCATCAAAGACCTGGTCGTTCTCGGCTCCGATCGCATCTTCCTTCACGCAGGCGGGAATGACATCGTCGCTGAGCTTGAACCCGGCGTCGTCGCTGAACGCCCACTCGTCCTCGAGAATTGCCCAGCCGTAGTCGGTAATTTCCCGCGTTGAGATCTCCTCGGCGAAATAGGCCGAGAAGAACTGTCGGATTTCTTCGACCGTCGGACTGATGAACATGCAGAAGCCCGAGGCATCGCAGATGGCATTGATGAGCTGTGCCTTCTGGGAGGCCTTCGCCCACTTTTCTTCCGGTTGTCCCGGCTTGATCACGAGGCCGGCGGTGTGGTCAGCGCCCTGCGCGCTGGTGGCATAGGTGACGCCCGTGGCCTTCAGGGGCCGTGGATCCCAGGCTGGGATCGCTTGCCCGCGAAAGGTCGGCACGCGTGAGTGGCCGGTTTCGCGGCCGGTGGTGACCGCGCCGTCGCCGATCATCCTGCCGACGGGTGTGCCGTCCGCAATCTCCTGCAGCAGACCCTTCGCACCCTCCGAATCGCCGAATTCCATCTTGCCGGCATCCATGTAGATCGCGATCGCCGCCCCCGTCTCGATGGTGTCGAGGCCGACGTCGTCACACAGACGGTCGAGCCGAGCGACTTCGTCGAGATCGCCGATGCAGCAGTTGGCGCCGAGCATCGTGATCGATTCGAATTCCAGCGCCGAGGTGATGTAGGAGCCCTCGGCGTCGTGCACGACATTGCTGCACTGAACGATGCAGCCGGTCAAACAATTGTGCATGCCGCCGCCACGCTTCGCGAAATTGTCGAGGATGTGACGGCCATCGAGTTTATCCGCGTGTTCGAATTGACCCGAAGTGCGATTGCGCGTGGGAAAGGTATGCATCGCGTTGGCCATGCCGACCGAGGCTGCGGTCCCTTTGGCCATCTGCTGGGGGCCGGCCAGATATCGCTTGCTAAAGCCTTTGACCAACGCCCCGAATTCCTTCTTGTCCGCGGCCCGACGCGCACGCGATTTCCCTGGAGACACCGCCGCAAATTTGAGACCTTTGCTTCCCATCACGGCGCCGAGACCGCCGCGTGCAGCATGCCGTGTGGGGTAGCGGTTGTCCTGGTCGGTCGTGGCGACCGATGCGCCGCCGAGTTGTAGTTCGCCGGCCGGTCCGCAGGTAATGAACGACGCGGATTTCTCGTAGCGCGTGGAGAGTTCTTCGCAGGTCGGGTAGTTCCAGATTCCCTTGAGGTCGTCGGCCGGGACGATGCGCACCCCCTCCGAGTCGAATTCGAGGCCATAGCGGGCTTCTGCGTCCGCTGGCTTTCCCGTCACGAAGACCGCCCGGTAGCCGAGCTTCATCAAATGCTGACCGGGGTTTCCTCCGGTATTGGCTTCTTTACTTCCGCCGGTCAGTGGACTCTTGCCGCCAATCGAGAGACGGCCGGAAGTTGGGGCGGCGGTTCCCGCCAGCACGCCGGGCGCGAGAATCAGAATATTGTCGGGTCCCAGGGGATCGCAGTTCGGGTCGCACTCTTCGCGCAGAACCCGTGCCACCAGGGATCGCCCGCCCAGCAGCCGCCATTTCTGTGGAAACGGTTCGATCGAAATTGACTGTGTGCTCATATCCACGCGGACGAGGCGATCGCCTTGTCCGCCCGGTCCCATTTCAATTTCCGTCTGCGACATGGTTGGTTCTCACTTTATTGGGTTCCCATTCAGGTTACTCCTTGGCGAGATCGAGCGAAACGGTCACAACAGGCCGGGGCAGAAGTGGTTTTCGGTACGAGCCACCCTCAATCACGGCCGTTCAGGGTCGCTTGCGGCAGGGAATTGCCGCGCGAGGAGCGTCCGCTTGCGGAAATGGCTTCGGGCGAGGAGAAGAGGCAGTCTTGGCCATGCGATGAGCCGACGGATTCTCGTTCATACATTCCTGATCGCGCTGTTTCTGTTCCTGGCGGGAGGCGGCAACGAAAATCGATCCGTCCGGAGCGATCGCGATCCCCTCTGACCTCTCCAGTCCGCCCTGAGCTGGACTACGACCGCCAAAGGTCGAAAGGTACTCGCCGCTCGTTTGCTTCTTCTGGTTCGTCATCTCGACACGCTCCTTGGGGTCACGGACCCCGGAATGTGTTTCTTGGATTAGAGGGCTCTGGAGGCCGAATCCTGCTAACAGGCTACATCGGGATGGCCGGGCGATTGCTCGCTGTGGCGCTGATCTTCGGCGGCTGGTTCGCGCGCACCCACTCGGGGTGCAGGCGTCGGTAGCCGGAAGGGCCCCTGGGGCGCCTCGCGCGAGGGCGCCGCTGGGCGACACGACTCATTGGATGTCTCCGGTCGACCGAAACGGTGAGCATCGAACCCTCATCGGGAGACATCCAAAATGCCCAACCGAATCGCGATTCTCGTCATGGCGCTTTTGTTCTTGTTGGCGCCCCTCTCGGCCGCCGCACGCCCCGACGCCTTCGATCGTCCGGGCGGCTACATCAGTCTGCTTGGCGTGTACCAGCACAACGTTTTCGAGAGCAAGCTCGAAGACCTGTTGCAGGACGCGGCGAGTCCGATTGCCGTCAGTCTCTCCATTGAAGATTCGGGCGGTCTTGGCGGAGTACTCGGCTATCGACTCGCTTCGTTCTTCGCAGTCGAGTTGCAATATGAATGGCTGGATGAGTACAAGATCGAAGGTTCGGTCGCCGGCTCACCAACGAACAGCATCTACAGCATCGAGGGTCACAACCTCACCGCCAACGCGAAGCTGATTCTTCCAATCTGGCGAATTCAACCCTACCTGTCAGTCGGCGTCGGGTTCGCCTCGTGGGAAGTCGATCGCGGCCCCCTCGCTGCCGATCTCGAAGCCCTCGATCCAGACGTCAGCATCGACGGCGGCCAGCAACTCGAATTTGCTGGACGGGCGGGGCTTGGTCTAGATCTCTATCTCACCCCGAATCTCGTCTTGAACGCACAAGGTCAGGTCGTCCTCACGACACTCGAGGAACCCGAACTCGGCGATATCACCGCCTTCAACTACGTGGGATTCGCGGCGGGACTCACATACCGCTTCTAGGTCGAGCCGGCCGATTCGATCACGGATCCTGGGCGATTCAGTCGCGTGAGCGATTGGGCTCGAGCTGCACGGCGGTTTGCAATTGAGCGACCGCTTTGGTCAGTTCTTCTAGCTGCACGGAAATCTGGCTCAGCGTGGCCGGGTCTGTTCGAGCCGAATCCGGCATTTCGCCACTTCGCTTCCTGGCGCAGAGAGAGGCTTCTCGAAGAATCCTTCCGCTATCGCGTTCTTCTGCGATGAACCGGCCCAACAAGGCGCCGGTTTGTGGATCAATGGATTTGTCGGCGAGCACTCGAAGTAGCTCGTCTTCCTCAGCTTCGTCCGGCGTCTTGTCGTAGCCGAGCTTCTCGAACTTCTCCAGATCCGACGCATCGGATGCGACTAACTTCATGGTCTTGTCGAATTTGGGATCGCTCTTTTCCCTCAGCGTATAGCCGAGCTCGCACATCCGCTTCTCGAACGTCGCCGCATGTTCCGCTTCGCGTAAGGCAACGGTCTTCAGCATCAAGCTGATATCCGGATCTGGGCTCCTCTCGGACCACGCGTTCAGGAATTCAAAACCCCGTCGTTCTCCGTTGACGATGGCGTTGAGCGTCCCGAGGTAGCTGGGTTTGTCTGGCATGGATTGACTCCCTGGTTCGTGTTGTCTTCGTATCATAGGCCGGATATGAACGCGGTCGCGGGGGTGTGAGCCGCGCCTACGCGAGGTCGCCCGATCGAGCCTTGTCCGATCCGCGCAGCGAGTCTAGCCTCAGGGGGCAATCCCTACCGACGAGGAGTCCCCCACCATGACCACCGTTAGCGGCAACACCCTGATCGCCCGCAGTCTCAAGAAGCAGGGCGTCGATCACATGTTTGGGATCGTCGGGTTCCCGATTTTTGGCATCGCGGCCGCCGCTCAAAGGGAAGGCATCCAGTTCATCGGTATGCGCAACGAGCAGGCCGCCAGCTACGCCGCTGGCGCCGTCGGGTACCTGACCGGTCGACCGGGCGCCTGTCTGACGGTCTCGGGGCCCGGCATGATTCACGGTATCGCCGGCCTCGCCAATGCCCAGGAAAATTGCTGGCCGATGATTCTGCTCGGCGGCGCGAGCAACTCCTACCAGGAAGGTCGGGGCGCGTTCCAGGAAGCGCCGCAAGTGGAGCTGGCGCGCATCTATTCGAAATACGCCGCGCGGCCCGACCAGACCAGTCGCATCCCCTTCTATATAGAACAAGCCGTGCGCACCTCGATCAACGGGCGGCCCGGTGCGGTCTATCTCGACTTCCCCGACGACTACCTTGCGGGGCGCGTCGAGGAGGGCGAAGTCTCGATTCCCGAGCGCTGCCCCGAACCCCCACGCACTCCAGCGGATGCTTCTGAGATCCAGCGCGCCATCGACGTCTTGCGCGCGGCAGAGCGCCCGCTCGTGATCATCGGCAAAGGCGCTGCGTATTCGCGCGCCGAGCAGGAGATCCGCGACTTCATCGAAGCGACCCAGATTCCATTCCTGAGTTCGCCCATGGGCAAGGGTGTCGTCGACGATGACCATGCGCTCTCGGTGGCGCCGGCACGTGGCCTCGCACTTCAAGATGCGGATGTCGTCTTGTTGCTCGGTGCACGGCTCAACTGGATCATGCATTTCGGACTGCCGCCGCGCTTCGATGCGAATGTCAAGATCATCCAGGTCGACATTCTCGCCGAAGAGATCGGTCGCAATGTCCCCGCAGAGGTCGGACTGCTCGGCGACGCCAAGGCCATTGTGGCTCAGTTGAATGATGCACTCGAAGCGGAGCCCTACACGTTCCCATCGGATGCTGCATGGCGAACCACGCTCGGAGAAAAAGTCGCCGAAAACAAAGAATTCGTGCAGAACATGATGCTCGATGACTCGGTGCCCATGGGTTATTACCGCGTGCTTCGCGAGATTCGAGACCAGGCGCCTCCCGGCACGCTCATCCAGGCGGAGGGTGCACAGACGATGGACATCAGTCGCAGTGTGTTGATGCATAGTGAGCCGAGGGAACGACTCGATGCGGCGACCTTCGGAACGATGGGGATCGGACTCGCGCAGGCGATCGCCGCGCAGGTCGTTCATCCAGACCGCAAGGTGATCTGTATCGAAGGAGATTCGGCGTTCGGCTTCAGCGGCATGGAAGTCGAAACGGCTTGCCGCTACCGGCTTCCGATCGTCTTCGTCATCATCAACAACAACGGCATCGGTGGCGGCTTCGACGAGCTTCCCGAAAACCCCTTCGAGAATCCACCCTCGGCCTATACGATCGGCGCGGGCTATGAAAAGATGATCGAGGGCTTTGGCGGAAAGGGTTACGCCGTGCGCACCCCGGACGAGCTATCGACTTCGCTGAAGCAGGCGCTCGAGGACACGATGCCCAGCATCATCAACGTCCACATCGATCCGAACGCGCGTGCCAAGCCGCAGAAGCACCACTGGATGACGTCCTAGTCGCCGGGCGAGGCAAGCGACCGCTCAAGTCGCCAGATAGATCCACATGCCGACCAGGACGAACCAGCTGACGAAATAGGCGGTGACCCGGTATTGGACCTTGTTGTGGCCCAAGTGGATATAGCTGTGAACACAGCGGGCGAAAACGAAGATCCAGGCGAGCGATTGAAGGAGGAGCGTGGACTGGTCGCTGACCATTTCTGCAAGGCAAGCCGCGTAAACCAGCGTTGGGGATTCGAGCAAGTTGCTGATAATGACGAGACAATCGCAGAGACGAGTCCGGTTCGTCGCCCCGGTAGAGCTGGAAGTAGCCGGCATCGACCTGATCCTGTTCGATCAGCTTCAGGCGAGTCCGGAGCATTGTCAGCAACACGCCGAAGGTCAATAGGACCATGGCGAGCATCGGATAGACCAAAACGAATTGACTCATTCTCGATCCTTGATGAGTTCTTGGGGCACGCGTTCCGATGCTAGCTCTGGCTCCCGACGTGCAGCCTCTGAGAAAAAATACTTCGCCAAATCTGCGGTGAAACCCCGAAGCCAGTCGCGTTCTATGCGATAGGATCTGTCCGCGCAAATCCACTTCGACTCGACCGGGAGTTCCTCTATGACTGTTTCTGCTGGTGAGCCCCTCTGGGCAACAGCAGACACGACTTCGACTTCGTCCACCACGCGCGATGCCGAGTGGTCCGATCTCGAGCATCGATTGTTTGCCTTGGAGTCGGAGAACGAGGGGTTGCGGCGCGCGGTCGACGAGCAAAAGACCCGAATATCCAAGCTACTGGAGCAAGGGGAGCACTACCGCACGCTCGTCGAGTGCTCCCCGTATTGCATCCACGAGATCGACAGCGATCGGCGCATCTGCTCGATGAATCGCGCGGGGCTGCGAATGCTCTCGCTGGAGCGCGAAGAGGAAATTTGCGGAACCGTCTACGTCGAGGCCGCCGAGGAGCCCTACCGCAAGGAGATCGACCGTCTGATGGACGAGGCTTTCGCCGGGATTCCATCCGAGTTCGAATTTCAAACACCGACCGGACAAGCATTCCAATCCCTGTTCGTCCCGATTTTCGCACCGGACGGTTCAGTCCATCGCCTGATGGGCATCTCCATCGACATCACAGAGCGATCGCGAGATCACACGACGCTGACGGCCGCTCGCGATCACCTCGAAGCCGAGGTCTTGCGTCAACGGCAGGAGCTTCAGTCCTCGGTCAAAAAGGCCCAGCGTTCCGAGCGACTCGCTTCGGTCGGGACCCTGGCTGCCGGAATCGCCCACCAGATCAACAACTCCATTGGGGCCATCCTCACCGCTTCTGAATTCGCATTGATGACCCGAGCAGAAGACGATTGGGCTTCGGTGGCAAGCGAAGTCCTCGAAAAGAACGTCGTCGAAGCCAGGCGATGTGGTCGCATCGTGCGCGACATGCTGAAGTTCTCACGCGAGGACGATGCCGACCGCGTGGTTGAAGACCTGAGAGATGTCGTGACCCGTGCGGTGGGACTCACGCGCGGCTACGCCGGGTCTCGTCATTCGAAGCTCAGGGTCGATCTCTGCGACGATGCACTTCCCATTCACGGAAACGTCCTCGAACTCGACCAATGCGTGCTGAATCTGATTCGAAACGCGCTCGAGTCAGGATCCGACAACATCACGGTGAAGATTCGCGTCGAGCGCCGGGGTGATCTTGCTTGTGTTCAGCTCGACGATGATGGCTGCGGGATCGAGCCCGAAGTCCTCCCCCGTATCTTCGACCCCTTTTTCACGACACGACTCGAAGTGAGCGGAACGGGTCTGGGACTGAGCATCTGCCATCGAGTCATCGAGAGTCACGAGGGAACGATCGATGTCTCGAGTGAATACGGCGAGGGCAGTCGGTTTACGGTCAATCTGCCCCTTGCCGTAGGCGATTCCGGCGACAAGCGGTAGCGCGCACGGTTTTCCCGGCCTATTTTTTTCGACTCGATGAGCGACTCCCTACGTTACGGAATCATTGGCACGGGAATGATGGGTTGCGAACATATTCGCAACATCCTCGAGATCCCGAATTCGGTCGTGACTGCGATCGCGGATCCAGACGAGGAGTCGAGGCGATTCGGTGCCTTCGCTTGTAACGCATCCGGCGAACCGCCGACGGTTTTCGACGACTACCGAGAGCTCTTGCAGAGCGATCGAGTCGACGCGGTCGTCATTGCCTCTCCGAACTTCACACACATCGACGTCATGCGCGACGTCTTCGACACCGATCTGCACGTGCTGCTCGAGAAGCCGATGTGTACGACGTTGGAGGATTGCGAAGAGGTTCGGAAGGCTTCGGAATCTCACGCTGGACTGGTCTGGATCGGTCTCGAATACCGTTATATGCCGCCGATCACGGCTCTCCTCGACGAGCTTCGAGCCGGCGCCGTCGGTGATCTCAAGATGTTCTCGATACGAGAGCATCGCCATCCCTTCTTGCCGAAGGTCGGGGATTGGAATCGCTTCAGCCGCAATACCGGCGGAACCCTCGTCGAGAAATGCTGCCATTTCTTCGACCTGATGAATCTGGCCATCGGTCGCGAACCCCTACGCGTCTATGCCAGCGGCGGGCAGGCGGTGAATCATCTGGACGAGAGCGTTCAAGGCGAAACGCCCGACATTCTCGATCATGCGTTCGTCATCGTCGACTACGACAATCAGACGAAGGCGACGCTCGATCTCTGTATGTTCGCGGAATCGAGCCGCAACGAACAAGAAATTTGTGCAGTCGGGGATGCCGGCAAGCTGGAATGCTTCGTGCCGAACGGGTCGATGGTGATCGGAACGCGCAAGATGGGCGATTATCGCGAGGTCGAGATTTCGAAGGATCCTCGTGTGGCCCACGAAGGCTTCCATCATGGTGCCAGCTATCTCGAGCATCTGGATTTCGCGGAGGCCATTCGAAATGGCACGCCGCCGTTGGTCGATGTCCGCGCAGGACTCGCGTCCGTTGAATTGGGTCTCGCTGCCCATCGTTCGATCGAAGAGGGTCGACCGATCCTGATGGCAGAACTGCGCTGACGCGTTGGCTACACATATAGATGGAGGTGGATCGATGATTCCGACGTTGAAACTCGCTTCGGGCGACGCCATGCCGAGTATCGGCATGGGTCTGTGGAAGGTCGCGCCCGGCGACTGTGTCCGGGTCGTCGGCGACGCAATCGACGTCGGCTACCGACATTTCGATTGCGCCTGCGACTACGCGAATGAGGAGTCCGTTGGGCAAGGGCTACGCGCTGCGATCGATGGCGGCCTTTGTGCACGCGAAGATCTATGGATCACTTCGAAGCTCTGGAATACCTATCACGCTCGCGACCATGTGCGCCCCGCCTGCGAGCGGAGTCTGCGGGATCTCGGCGTCGACTATTTCGATCTCTATCTGATTCACTTTCCCATCGCTCAGAGATACGTGCCGTTCGAAACGCGCTACCCGCCGGAATGGTTCTACGATCCCGAAGCCGAGTCGCCGGGGATCGAGCTGTCGAAGACCCCGATTCATGAAACCTGGAGCGCGATGGAAGAATTGGTGCGCGACGGTCTCGTGCGCAACATCGGTGTCTGCAATTTCGGAACTTCCCAATTGCGTGATCTACTTGCCGGCGCCGAGCTCGCTCCGAGCGTGCTGCAGGTCGAAACGCATCCCTATCTCACACAAGCGAAACTCCTGCGCTTCTGCAGCGAACAGGGAATCGCCTATACCGGGTTTTCGCCGCTGGGCGCTCTGTCGTATTTCAGCCTCGGGATGGCGGAGGAGGGCGAGGCCGCCATCGAGAGCGAGGTCATTCGAACGATTGCAAAACGGGCGGAGCGGACGCCGGCACAGGTCATCCTGCGATGGGGTTTGCAGCGCGGCACCGCGATCATCCCGAAGAGCGAAAACCGCGCACGAATGACCGAGAACCTTGCGATCTTCGACTTCGAACTCACGCAGGCAGAGATGGATTCGATCTCCGACCTGAACCGCGATCGGCGCTTCAACGATCCAGGGGATTTCTGCGAGGCCGCCTTCAACACTTTCTGCCCGATCTACGAATAGAATCGGATCAGCGATGTCGGATCCAATCGAGACGATGGTCACCGGGACGCTCCTGCGCGCTTCCGCTGTTCGCCTCGATGGCCAGCGGTCGCTTGGCGAGAGCGTCTTCCCGTTCGTCGTCCAATGTGATTCGACGGACGCCGGGGTGACCGACGCGGAGGCCTGGGTGGCCGAACAGAAGGCGAATCTTCTTGCACTGGCATCGAAGCACGGAGCGGTTCTCCTGCGCGGCTTCCCGATCTCGGACGTCGAGATCTTCGACACGGTCGTGCGGGCTCTCTGCCTCGCTCCCTTTCCCTATCGCGATTCGCTGTCCAACGCGGTTCGCGTGAATCGCACCGAACGAGTCTTCTCGGCGAACGAAGCGCCGCCCGACGTCGAGATCTTCTTCCATCATGAGATGGCTCAAACGCCGATGTTCCCGCGATGGTTGATCTTTCATTGCGAAGTGGCCGCGGACTCGGGCGGCGCCACGCCGATCTGTCGCTCCGATGTGCTCTACGAGACCCTGCTCGAGGAATGCCCTCGGTTCATTCGAGATTGCGAATCAAAAGGCCTCGAATACTCGAACTCGATGCCGGATACCGACGATGCCGATTCCGGAATGGGACGAAGCTGGCGGAGCACTTTGAGCGTAGAAGATCGCGAATCCGCAGAGGATCGATTGCGTGCGCTTCGCTATCGCTGGGAATGGTCGCAGGACGGAAGTCTGCGGGTGACGACGCCTGCGCTTCCCGCCGTGATGGAAGTCTCAAAGGATCGAAAGAGTTTCTTCAACCAGATCATCGCCGCCTATCGGGGATGGAAGGATGAACGAAATGATCCATCGACGGCCATCCGTCATGGCGACGGCAGTCCGCTCGATGCTTCGGCCGTAGGGCACGCAATCGAGATCGCGGATGAACTCGCCTTCGATCTGAATTGGCAGGTCGGCGATTGGGTGATCGTCGACAATCGCGTGTCGATGCACGCGCGACGAAAGTTCTCGGGCACCCGGAAGATCGTGGCCTCGCTGGCCGAGATGCAGACCCAGGCTTTTTCTCCGACGGTCTAGATCGAAACAGGAGAATTTCTTCGGTGCAGGCGGCCTGGACGAAGCTTGTGCAGCAACGTCCAGGCCGTCTGGTAGCTGCCCAACCCCGTGCCCTTTTGGAATCGAAGCGCCGAGATGCCCTTCTTGTGACGCGCCAAGAAGAAGACGCCGAGAAACCAGATGCGAAGCGCGACACGAGTTCCATGGAAGACCGTTTCTGCAGTCGCCGAGCCCCGATATCGACAGGTACGGCACTGTTCGAGGCGTCGGCTCGCCAAGAAGTGGCTGCCGCGGCCGCCGCAGCGCGGACAAACAAAACCGCGCGGCCAGCGGGCGCGGCGTAGGTACGCCCGACAATGTTCCTCATCCGGAAACTGATCTTGAAACTCGACAAGCGTGCGCGGAAACTGCATTCGGACTTCCTCCTAGGAAGCCACAAAAATGCGTCAAGGTCGTGACAGGCAAGGTCACGAGCGGAGCCAACCGGATAGGCAGAGAAATTCCTATCAACGCGCCAAACACCCGCTCGCAGGGCCGGTTGACTCGCCACGGCCATTTGATTAACAATGGCTGGCCAAGGCAGAGCACCCCATCCGGCAGCGGGCCAAGCAGCACCGATCGGGACGACTCGTGGTGAAGGCCACGATCCTGAAATGTCTTTGACAATCGTCGGGATGCCTGCGTAGAATGGATGGGGGGATCGAGGACTATGTTATGCGACCTCTACTGATTTTAGTGCTTGGAATCTGGGTCATCTCGAGCCTTCCCGCATCGGCGGAGACGGTGCTCGGCGTGTGCTCCCTCAATGGTGTGACGGTGTCGTCCGACGTAACCGTCGGCTACGCCGGCCTCGGGTCGTTTGCGAACGACTTCGCATCGGGCAGCGACAGTAAGCTGGTCGTACCGCTGACACCCTCTGGGACCGCGATCGCGACGGCGGTCGTGGTGCCTACGGCGGGCGCCGCCAAGGACCGGGTCGACGGCACCCTCAAATCGTCGTTCGAGTTTGGAATCCCAGTCGGTGGTGCTGGGCAGGACACCCTGCTGCTCGACGCCAGCGGAAACGGGAGCGCGCTGAACTCGACCAACACCGTGGGCAACGTCGCGGACGCGACGGTCACAGGAGAGGCGCGCGCCGAATTCTTCATCGACATCGTGGCCGATACGGACTGCGACACGTTCCTGAACATGCAGGAGGTTCGCCTTCTGGAGCCGCACGAAATACTGCTGCAGATCGACGTGATCATTGATCCAGGCCTCCCCACCCAGATGAACCTGGCCACACTGAGCCCGGGGTCGCCGGCTCAGATGGTGTTGTTGCCAGAAGATCACGCGTACCTGATCCAGCTCAACTATGACCTCCACGTCCCCTTCGGCGTCGATCCCCCTTTCTCCTTCAGCTACGCGATCACAGTCGGCGCGTCGCCAGCGGTCCCGGGACTCGGCACGGAGGGCGCCATCGCGCTCGGTCTGATGCTGCTCGGTACGGCGGTGTTGGCGGCACGACGAACATGGACGCGCTCCCATCAAACCCCTTAGCGTCGCGCGCGCCACTGGTCTACGTCGGCAAAACATTCTGGACAAGGACGGCTCTTCGCTACGCTAAGAGACAGTTCTTGGTTTCTGACAGCGTTTTCTGCACCACCGATACTAGACGATATGGTAACCAGGCCTCGGATGGAGGTATACTCACCCGTTCCGGGTTCC
>CAWLAJ010000038.1:0-20030 GCA_963854795.1 Deltaproteobacteria bacterium UBA4427
GTCTGAGAGCCGAAGTCGACGAAAAGGCGGAACAGATCTGGCTCTTTCCCGCCTCCGGCTGGCAACGAAAGGGGCTCATCGAACTCTTCGAGTCCTTCGCCCGCTGCCGCGACCCCGGCATACGTCTCTGGATCGCCGGACGTGACGATCCAAGACGCTGGAAACGACTGGCCGCCTCGCTGGGAATCGCCGACCGCGTTCGCTTTCTGGGACATCGCGATGATCTCGAAATCGTCTATGGAGCCGTCGACGGGATGATCCTGCCGACCCGTTACGACGCTTTCGCGAACGTAACGCTCGAAGCGGCGATTTCCGGACTGCCGATCGTCACGACCGATGCCAACGGCGCGGCCGAATGGCTGGGTGAAGCCATCGTCCGCGTCTCTGACCCGACGGATTCCGCTGCGCTTGCCGAAATCCTGCAGCGCGGCTTGGACCCCCACTGGCGAAGGCGGCTCGGCGACGAAGCCAGGCGCAAGGCGCAGGCCATGGACTGGCCCGGACATGTCGCGGAACTGTGCGAGGAATATCGCCGCATCCTGCGACTGCGCGAAGAGAGCAAAGCGCGTCAGGGAGTGCGGCTGTCATGATGAGCAACCTGATCGAGTGGAGGGCCGGCGACCCGGCGGCTCGATCCGAAGTCGAGCGCGTGCTCGATCGCGGCTTGGATTCGACGGGCCTTTTGAAGGAGAGTCCGCATCGATCCGTCCATTTGATCGCGTCCTCCACGCGATCCGAACTCCCGCCGGACACGGGTCCATTGGTCTTCAAGATTCATCGCACGGCCACCGGTCGTCACCCCCTGCGCGAAGCCATGAAGCGCAGGATTGCGCGAACGGCCGCGCACCGAGAGTGGCTCGCGCTCGAATCACTCCATGTGGCCGGCGTCGCGGTTCCACGCCCACGTGGCTGGGGACATTTGCGTAGCGGCGACGAAATCGTGGTGACTGATTTCCTCGATGGCCAGCCCTTGCGAGACCATTTCCATCAGGTCTCCGCAGACTCGCGGCAAGAACTCGTGAAGGCGATGGCGCAAACGATCGGGCAACTGCATGCCAGCGGCCATCGTCACGGCGACCTCCATCTCGGAAATATCTGGATCGCCGGTGAGAGAATTTTTCTGCTCGATCTCGAGCGATCCCGACCGCTGCGAAACACACGAGAGCGGCTCTTCGACCTCGCTCGGCTGGAGTTCTCCCTCGCCAAGGCAGGCTGGAACTCCGACCTTCGTCACCAACTGCGCGCAGCACTCGACGTCGATGAACACTTCGACTTCGTATTGCAACGCTTTCTACGTGACCATCTGCGTGGCCGCGCGCGACGCGTACTGCGCATCGGTCGAAACTGGTCGCATGCCCGCCTGGGCCAGAACGAGGGCTTGCGAGAGACTTCCCTCGACGAGCAAACCCTCGCGGCCCTGATCGAAGCGGCCGAACGAGATCCCCATCCACGCCAGCGACGGGAGGGTCGGATCCGAATCACCGAAGCCAAGGCGAAGGACGTCGTCGCCATCGTGAAGCGAGTCGACTCCGGTGGTTTCCGGCGTGCCCTCGCAGAGCGCCTACGCGGGTCGTCTGCGGCGCGCGCCTTTCACGCCGGACAGAGGTTCAGCCTGGTCTCGAGGAGCGCGGCGCGGCCGCTCGCGTATCTAGAGCAGCGCCGATTCGGAATTCCAACGAGAAGCTGGCTGGTCGTCGAGAAGGTCGGTGACGAAGACCTCGACCAGTTTGTTCCCGGAAGATCCGGTGACGCCGGTCTCGCAGAGGCTGAAGATCGTTTCGCCACGGCGTTAGGCGCGTGGCTGGCCGACCTCCATGCGAGCGGTCTGTCACATCGCGATTTCAAGGCCGGAAACGTCCGCATCGGGATTCGCGGCGAGGCGATTCACTTCTGGCTGGTCGACCTCGAAGACCTGATCGGTCCGCGGAAATTGTCGGATGAATCGCGCCGCAATGCCCTGGTCCAATTGAACGCGTCGCTCTCGGACGATGCCTTCGGTCTCGATTCCCGACGGCGGGCACTCAAACTCTATCTGTCGCGGGGGCGCTTTTCGAAAATTGGCTGGTCGCGGCTCGCCGCAGACATCACTCGACGAAGCCTCGCTCGCAAACACCGCTGGCGAGCACGCGGATGCGATCTGGCGGATCGCGAGTAGGATCGCGGCCAGGATCGCGCGGGCTGATTTCTATTCGGAACGCACCGTCAGCCATTGAAAGTAGCTCGAAGAGCCGGGGACTTGCCCGCTCTCCCCGAGGTCGTAGTGCAGGGTGGCCGCCGAAGGCGAGCTACTGGCGATCTCGCGGAAGGCGGCGATCTTGCGTTCGGGATCCTCGGGGTTCAGCCCGTGAAAGACAATTTCGATCCGCGATTTGGTCGCGCTGACGTTCAAGATCAGGGTGGCAAGGGTAAAGAGCTTGCCGATGCCCTCGACCGCCTCGACCGCGAAGCGCGGGACCTCGCAGTCGTCGAGCTTGAAACCGTATTCGAGACGCATGTTCTACTCCCGAAGCGCACATCTTCGCCCACAAGGGCGCGATGCCGCGATCCGTATTGGGGACGCGGCAGAGTCGCGCCCGTGTAAGGGACTGTCAAGCGCTTCGCGCGCTCAGTTGGAATCGGCGCCCTTCTGCAGTGCGATCTGTGCCTGCGGTTCTTCCAGTGTGAGAACACCCTTCGCGATCAATAGATGTGCGATCGCCTTGGCGACGTCGCGCGTTTTTTCGGTCTCTTCGATCGCGTGAGCCACATCCTCGAGTAGACCGTCGGGCAGCGTGGGAACGGGATCGCAGAGTTCGAACTCTTCGTCCCGTGAAGCCGGAGTCTGATTCGTTTCGTTCGAAACGATGACGCCGGCTTCCACGAGGGACTCCCTCGAACGTGAGGCGGCATCGTCCATCACGATTCGGAGGCTTCGCTCGCCTTCGGATCTTCGGAAGCGGTACCCGGCTCAGTCTTCCCCCGGTTGGCGAGGTAGTAGCGATCAATGGCCTCGCCCAGCTCGCTGGGAGCGACCATGACCGGATAGACTTCCATCCCGGTTCGAAAGCTCAGGTCGTCGAGAACCCCGAGATTCGACGGGTCTTCCATGCCCAGAAAGAGCTGATCCATTCGACCTTCGCTCTTCACGAAGAGCGGAATGACGCTGTGCTCGGAAGCGACACGCGCCGGAACGAGCGCGATGACTTCCTCGGCGATTCGCTTCCCGGCAAGACTGGCGACCGGCAGACTGAGCTGCTTGGCCAGGGCGCGAATGAGGTGCCCCTCTTCGACCATGCCCATCTTGATCAGCGTGACGCCCAGTCGACGCCCCCAGCGAGTCTGCTCGCCGAGCGCCGCCGCTAGCTGCATCTCATCGATGACGCCTGCCTGGACGAGAATTTCACCAACTTTGAATTTTTCGCTCATAGGCCCCTCTTGGGCTCAACATCGACGGGGGAGACGATCAACCTGAGAACCGAGTTTGCTGGCTTCGGTTTCAGCTGGGGGGGGATCCCAACGCCAACGCGCGCGATTCTCTCGCGACTCCGCGTCTTCGGGCGTGGGGCGCTTTCGCTAATCGGATTCCTCGGCGAGGAAGCAGCGACTGCGACCCTGCGCGAGTTCGAAGAGCCGCGGTGCCTCTTCGCGACAGCGATCCATCGCGGCGTCACAGCGCGTATGGAAATGACAACCAGACGGTGGATCACTCGGCGAAGGCACGTCGCCGAGGACCGGCGGCGCTCCGCCCCGTCGATCGGGATCGAGGGACGGAATCGCCGCCAACAAGGCTTGTGTGTAGGGATGGGCCGGCGACTCGAAGATTCGAGACGTCGGTCCCTGTTCGACGATTTTTCCGAGATACATCACGGCAACTTCATGTGAGAGATAGCGAACGACCGAGAGGTCATGCGTAATGAAGAGGTACGAGAGTCCGAGTTCGTCCTGGAGATCGCGAAGCAGATTCAGGATCTGCGCTTGGATCGAAACGTCGAGCGCGGAGACCGATTCGTCGCAGACGATCAATCGTGGCTCGACGGCGAGCGCGCGAACGATGCAGATTCGCTGGCGCTGTCCGCCGGAAAATTCATGGGGATAGCGGTCCATGCTGTTGGGATCGAGCTGAACGCGTTCCATCAGAGAGGCGACGCGATCACGTCGGTCATTCTCGTCGACGCCAATGTCGAAGGATTTCATGCCTTCCGCGATCTGCTCCCGAATCCGCATGCGAGGATCGAGCGACGCCATCGGATCTTGAAATATGATCTGCAGACGTTGGCGGGCAGCGCGCATCGCTTCGGGCCCGAGCTCAAGAAGATCCTCGCCCTCGAAGAAAATCTCGCCCTCTTGGGGGGACTCGAGACGCAGGATCGACCGACCGACCGTCGTCTTCCCGCAGCCCGACTCGCCGACGAGCGCCAGCGTCTCTCCCTGCCCGATCTCGAAACTAACATCAGTGGCCGCTTGTACCCAGCCGGTGGTACGCCTCATCAGGCCCTGGCGAATCGGATACCAGGTCCTCAGGCCCGCCACGCGGAGCAAGGGTTTGGCCTGCGCGCTCACGAAGTCTCCCCTTCTCGATCGCCTTCGTTCCCGACAGCGGTCCTCGAACGCTCGACCTCATGGCACCAGACGCGACGCCCGACCCCAGGTCGAATTTCCTGTGGAAAGATCTCGGCGCAGGGTTCGAATCGCTCGGCACAACGGGTCGAAAATCGACAGCCGCGAGGCCATTGATCCGGCGGGGGGACCACACCGGGAATCTCAGGTAGACGCTCACCGGCCTGTGAGCGCGCGGGGATCGATCGCAGCAGGCCCTTCGTGTAGGGATGTAGTGGATCCGCGAGCAGGTCCCGCCGCGCGGCCACCTCGACGAGTCGACCCGCGTACATGACGGCGACGCGATCGGCCAATTCGTTCACGATGCCGAGATCGTGGGTAATCAGCAGGATCGCGGTATTCCGATCACGCTGTAACGCCCGCAGCAGCGACAGGATCTGCGCTTGTACTGTCACATCGAGGGCGGTCGTCGGTTCATCTGCAATCAGGATCTCAGGACGCGTCGACAATGCCATCGCGATCATCACTCGCTGCTTGAGTCCGCCCGAAAGTTCGTGGGGATAGGCATCGAGGCGCGCATCCGGATCGGGAATCCCGACTTCTGCAAAGAGCTCGCGTGTTCGCGCGCGCGCGTCCGCCGGGGTGACCGTTTCATGGAGTGCAATCGCCTCCATGACCTGAACGCCGACGCGAACGACCGGATTCAGACAAGTCGTCGGCTCTTGAAAGATCATCGAAATCCGACCGCCGCGGATTCGGCGCATCTCGGTGACCGACAATCCCAGTAGATCCTGGCCATCGAGCTTCACCTGGCCCGCGCTCACCCTTCCCGGCTTCGGTACCAGCCGCAGCAGCGAGAGCGCTGTCATCGATTTGCCAGAGCCCGATTCTCCGACGAGCGCGAGAACCTCACCTCGATCGAGATCGAGGGAAACGCCATCGACGACCCGAGTGGGCTCCTGTTTCCCAGGAAACTCCGTCGCCAGATCGCGCACTTCGAGCAGGGCGCTCATGACGGTTCCTTCAGGGTTCGCGGATCGAGTACGTCGCGTATTGCGTCGCCAACGGCGTTGACCGCCAGGATCAAGACGAAGAGCGAGGCACCGCTCGCCAGGAGGTTCCACCAGATGATCGGATCGCGCGAGAGTTCGTCGCGCGCACCGTCGATCATCTGGCCCCAACTGCCGTCGACTCCGATACCGAGCCAGGCGAGGACGGCTTCCGACAGCACGAGCCCCGAGAACATCAAGACGAAGGTAATGACGATGAGATGAGCCAGGTTGGGCAGGATGTGTCGCAGCACGATGCGAAATTCTGGAACGCCCAATGCGCGCGCGGCATAGACATAATCCAGTTCGCGCAATTTGAGAGTCTCGGCTCGTGTCAGCCGACAGAAGCCGACCCAACTCGTCACGCCGAGGGCAATACAGACCGAGAGCGTGCCTCGCCCCATCGCCATGATCAAAGCGATCAAAAGGAGAATCCCCGGCATCGAGGCGAGTGTCGAAATCAAGAAGAAAACGAAATCGTCGAAACGTCCGCCGAAATAGCCAGCGCCCACACCGAAGATCAGCGCGAGGGGAATCGCGATCAGACTCGTGAGACCACCGATCAGCAATGCGACCCGCGCACCCTTCAAGGAGAGATAGAGCACGTCGCGGCCCAGAATATCGGTACCGAAGGGATGGCTTCCCGGGTGCTTGAGTGCGGAGCCGCCATAGAACTCGACCGACGCGAAGGGCGACGAATAACTCGCCTCTTTCGTTCCCAGGAAGGCGCGATCGACGAGCGTGAGTGGCGCATTCGGTAGAACGTCGATCGCATCCTCGGGGATTCCGCCCTTCCAAGCGACCGAATCGAAGAGTCCGATCGTCATGTAGAGACCGACGACGACGATGGCGAAACGACGTCGAGTCCAGAGCGTAACGGCCGCTTCACGCCAGAGTCTCTCACGGCTGACCGAGCGCGCTACGAATGCGCCGCCCAGGATCAAGAGGAGCGTCACGACGTTCGAGAAAATGTAGGGCTCGATCTGCATCATTCGAACCGTACCCGTGGATCGACCAACCCATACGAGAGATCCGTCGCAATCTGGCCAAGGACAAACGCGAGCGAACCGATGAAGACCATCGTGCGAAGCGTCGAGAAATCGTTGGCCTGAATCGCATCGAAGGTCATCGACCCCAGACCGGGAATGCCGAAGAAAGCTTCGAGCAGCAGGGCTCCCGTAAAGAGAAAGGGAATGGCCAGCACGACGCGAGTCAGGATCGGAATCAGCGCATTGCGAAGAACGTGATGCGTCATGATCCTCGGTTCGCTCGCGCCCTTCGCCCTTGCCGTGCGAATGAAGTCGCGAGTGCTTTCTTCGAGAAACACGGTGCGGTAGAAGCGAACGTCGCCGCCGATTCCGCTCAGCAACCCAACGATGATCGGCAGAGCAAGAAATCGCGGTAGCATCAACAAGTCGGCGTCGAAGCCGGAAATCGGATACCAGCGCAGGACCTTTCCGATCAGATATTGCGCGCCGACGATGTAGAGAATGATCGAGACACTCATCGCGAGGACGCAGAGGAAAACACCCGTCCGATCGATGTAGGTCTCACGAAAGAACGCCACCAACAAAGAAAGTGGAATCCCACCGAGGATTCCCAGGACCAGAAGCGGCACCGTCAGCGAGAGGCTCGGCCCCACGCCCGCACGAATCCGGTCGATGATCGGGGAATCGTCCGCATCACTGACCCCAAAGTCGAAGGTCAGCATCCGTCGGTAGTGCTCGAAGAGCAGATTGTCGTCCCAGTCCTGCCATGGCCAGAGCGGGCGATCGTAGCCGTGGTTCACCTTCCACTGTTCGATCACTTCGACCGAGACCTTTTCGCCGAGTGCTCTTCGCGCAATATCGTCGGGCTGGGTCACTGTGAAGAACAGAAGGAAGAGCAGGAAGAGAACACCGACGATGACGCCAACACCGTAGGCGAGACGGCGAATCACATAGGCCCCCATGCTATTGGCGCTCCTTCAGGTAGGTTCGAATGCCCGGCAGCACGATCAGTACGCCGGCAGCGAACAGAGCATAGGCGGGCCACACGATCGGTTTGTTCCAGTCGAGTCGATCGGCTTTTCGTCGCGCCGGATCGATATCACGATATTGATAGGTGGGCGCCGAAATCCCCATCGGCTTCACGTTTCGAACCCAGCCGTGGTAGAGCGAATAGTCCTCGCGGTGAAAGAGTTCGATCCACGGTCTTTCATGCTCGAGAATCGCCGTCATTTCGCGAATCTCCTCCATCCGCCGAGGCCCATTCTCCCGGGATTTCATCGATTCGAAGAGTTGATCGAAGGCCGCGTTCGAAAAGTTCGCTCCGTTTGGACCCCCGAATTTCGACTTCCCCATTTCGGACCAGAGCAGAAAGAAGAAATTCTCTGGATCCGGATAGTCGGCGACCCAACCGAATTGAAAGACCTGATAGGCGCCGTTGCGCAGTTTCTCCTGGAATTGGTTGTAATTGGTGGCTTCGATTCGCACGTCGATGCCGATCTGCTTCCAGGCGGAAGTATAGAATCGAACCTGCGTCATACCGGCGGTCGAAGTGTCGTAGGAATCGAAGGTCAGTCTGAGAGCCTCACCCGTGGTCGGATCGATCCCACCCGGGTATCCGGCCTCGACCATCAAAGTGCGGGCGCGATCGAGATCCACCCGCGTATAGGGATTCTTGTACTCGGGTCGGTAGCCATAGATTCCAGGCGGAATCGGCGACTGCGCCAACACGCCGCGCCCATTCATGAAGATCCGCAAATATTCTTCGACGTCGATCGCGAGACTCATCGCCTGGCGCAATTTTCGACTGCGCTCCCCTCTACCACGACCCACGACGCCATCATCGAGATTGAATCCGATGTAGAAGACATCGAGGGCCACGGACTTTCCGAGCGAGATTCCCCGCGCGACCATTTCGGGTGAGAGGGCGTCTTCCTGGATGACCTTGTCGAAACTCTCCTTGATGATGCCCGACGCGTCGTAGTAGCCCTGCAGAAATTTGTTGAAGCGCGGAATGCTTTCCTTTTCTCGCCGGACTTCCACTCGATCAATGAAGGGCAGACTCCGGCCGGCGTATTCGAGTCGACCGGCGCGACGGTCTTCTTCGTCGCCCTCGCTCGGAAAAACGGCCGATGGCGCTTTCCATTCCGGATGACGAACGCCGTACCAGTTGGGCGAACGCTCCAGCACGTAACGCGCCTGCTTGTCGTATTCCACGAGTACATAGGGCCCCGTCCCGACCGGATGATCATCGAAGCGAGGCCGCCCCTCTTTACCGTCGTATACCAGAACGGCTTCCCAGGGCACCGGCGTCGTGAATTCCATCGCGAACCAATATTTGATCTGGGGATAGGCGCGATGGAGGGTGATCTCGAGAACCTGAATGGACGGCGTCACGACGCCCGCGATCCCACCGACCGCGGCGTATTGTTCATGAACGGGTCGCAAAATGAACTTCGGGTCGGCCTCTCGACGAGCCGTCAAGCGCTGACCGAATTCGGCAAAGCCCAGGATGTTCGAGAAGGGCTCGATGACCGGACTTCCAACTTCGGGATCGGCAATCCGTGAGAGTTGGAATGCCACATCCTGCGAAACGACTTCGCGGGTCGTTCGATCCAGCCCTGCGAGTCGGAAGCACTCGTCATCGGCGTAGAGCAGATCTTCGCGAAGCTCGAAGCGGTAGCGCACTCGCCCGTCGCCGAGTTCCGTCCTCTCGGGCAGCGCCACCACCAAGCCCGGCATCAACTCGAGCGGCCTTTTCAAGAAATGATATTTCAGCAGCGTGTCGTAGACGGCGCCGGTGATTGCATGAGCGCGCGTGGTGTACGCCGTCGCAGGGTCGAGAGTGCGCGGCGCGTCGATGAAGGAGCTGTAAAGCACCTTCTCACCTTCCTTCGCGGGTGGGTAGGGATCATTCGAACAACCAAGGAGCGGGCTGAGTAGGAAGGCAAGTCCGGCAATGATGCCGACATGCAGACTCGCATTCGCTGATGGCAGCCCCCGCACTTCGTCTCCCCCTGCCCGACCGGCCAACCGCATCAAATTCGGTCCATTCAGCCGCCGCGCGTCGATTCATCGCGCCGACGAATCTCGAAGAAACGATCGGACAATTGCTCGGCGAACATGACCCGCTTCCAGTCGAAGCGGGCGACCGAGTTCGCGCCCGGTGAGTGGATCGTCGTCCGATTGGGGAACTCGAAATTCGAGTCGCCGTTCGCCACAGCTTGATAGTCCTCGAAGGTCACTCGATATCGAATGACCCCACCTGAATCGAGACTGCGTAGCTCCACCAGTCGTCCTGCGACATCGAAATAGAACAGCTCGCCACCCAGGGCGAGCGTATCCGTCGAAACGAAACAACCCGGATCGAAGAATTTCAGATCGCCGGCGTCGGCGCAGACGGCTGGCCGCTCTCGGTCGGTCCAGGCAAAGACGAGGACGATTCGGCCGTCCACCTCGAGCCAATTGGACGCGCGAGAAAGTCCCGGGCTCGGCCGCGGCACTCCGAGCAAGAGCTCGACGACTTCTGGGATTTCGAGATCGATCTTGGCGAGATCCCAAAGCAACGACGACGTCACGCGGCCGTGAGACACCTGACCCGTCGATGCGTCGAAGAAGCCGAATTCGCCACCCTTGACCGCAAGCATGGCCGCGATCTGATCGAAGAGACCCACGATCTCGAAGCGAAGTCGCGCCGGACGCTCGACGAGAATCCTCTGGGGTCGATTCAATTTGAAGTCCGGGCCTTCGAGGGCCACGCGGGCCGATCCACGCATGGCGGTCCGCGCGTTCGAGAGTTCGAGGTAGGCGCGCAGCACCCTCTCCGCCCGGGCGTCATCATTCGCTAGAAGAGTGCCGCTCAATTTGGTTTCGAAATCGACCGGCGGCGAGCTCGTGCGACAGCCCGAAGCCGAGAACGACAGCAGCAGCCCAACGACCAGGACGAACACTGCTCTCGAGCTCACTGCGCCTCGCCATCCGGAACGGGGAGACCCAGGTCGCCGCGCAGACGATCGCGCTTCTGGAACAACATCGGTTGCTCGGACTCGCGCACCTCGAGATCCACAGCTTCATCGAAATGCTCGAGCGCGCCGCGCTTGTCGCCGCGCAGCAATAGAACATCGCCCAGGTGTTCAGAGACCACCGAATCACCCCCGGTCAGCTCCGCCGCCTGAATGAGCTGACGATGCGCGCGATCGAGAAGCCGCAGCGCCGCGTCGGTGCGTGACTCCTCGAAGAGTATCTCTGCCATCTTGTAGTAGACCCAGCCGAGACTATCGGTGATATACCCGTCCCCGGGCGAAATCTCGAGTGCTCGTCGAATCAACATCTCTGCTTCTTCGAGATTCTCTCCGCGCTCGGCCCACGAGTAGCCCATATAGTTGAGTGCGTTCGCGTTGTCGGGTTCCGCCTCGATGACCCGTCGCATGAGCGTAATCGCCCGGTCGACGTCGCCATGCAATCCGTATTGCACACCGAGTTGGTAGTGCACTTCCGTGTCGTTCTCGGACCCATCGAGCAGGCTCTCGAGCTTCGCGATTCCGCCCTCGAAGTCACCGCTCGAGATCTTCAAGCTGACCAGATGAAAAACGAGGGGACGATCCGGACGAAAGACGCGCAGCCCTTCGATCTCCTGGATCGCCTCCTCATAGCGCTTCTCGGATTCGTAGATCGCGGCGATCTGGATCCGTGCGTCGAAGTAATTCGGGTCCTGGCGCCCGATCAATTCGTAGGACTCGACGGCGCCGGCGTAGTCACCGGTTGCTTTGCGAATCTGTGCCAGCGCGAAGGCGAGTTCGGGTTCGGCGCCATCCCTAGCGAGCACTCGCTCGAGGCGATCGGTGGCCGCCTCGTAGCGTCCGACAGAAAATTCGAGCGAGGCCAGGCGGCGAAGAGAGATCCGATCGTCCGGATAGCGCTCGAGGACCTCGGAAAAGGTCTCGATCGCCGCATCAATATCGTTTCCGTCGATCTGTGCCTGACCGAGCCGCTGAAGAATTCCGTAATGTCCGGGATGACCCTCGAGAACTTCGTAGTAGACCTCGATCTCGCCGACTCGATTACCCCGATTGCGTTCGATCTCCGCCAATCTCATGAAGAGCAGGAAATGATTGGGAAACGCAGCGAGGCCGCTGCGCACGATGGTCTCGGCCGAATCGAAATCGGAACGCTGCTCGAAGATCGCAGCAAGCGCGAGAATACCCCGAAGCTGTTCTGGCTCCGTCTCGAGCAGTCGGCGGGCGAGTTCTTCTGCTCGATTGAAATCACCCTGCTCATAGGCAACCTGATAGAGGACGTAGGTCGAATCCGGATTCAGCGGGATACCGGACTGATCGCGAAGAACTCGATCGAGGCCATCAAAATTTCGGCGCAATCGATAGAGCCGACCCAGGAAGAAACGGACGCGCAGAGAACCAGGATCCAGCCGCAGGGCGAGTTCGGCTTCACGAACCGCACCATCGACATCATCGAGTTGCCATGCGAGACGTGAAAGTCGTTCGTGAAGGACGGCAGAGCCCGGATCCTTCTCGGCGGCTCGCTCGAAGGCGTCGCGGGCCAGATCGAAATCGCCGTCGAGCTGCGCGAATTCCGCGACGAGAACATCGTAATCCGCGGGAATCTCACTTCGCTCGACCCGTAGTGGAATCTGCCTCTCTCGTTTTTCGGAAACGCCCCCCGGCACGAGGGCACCCAGCGAAGCACAACCATTCGAGAACAAGACAACGAAAATCAGCCCGAAACCAAAGGCGCGCGGCCGCCGCCAGCCTCCCCGCCTCGTGCCCTTGCCCGTTAGACCCCATCCCGAAATCGCCAAGCCTTCAAACCCCCGCGTTATCGAGCTATTCCGCCGAAAGCATCACCCGTCCCACGAACATCGTCCACCCAGCCGAAGGCTTGAAGCCACACTTGGCCCAATCGAAACCAAACCCCGAGTGGTGGGAGTGCGGTGGTTTCGTGGCCCTCGCACCGCAGGTGCCGCAGGCGTACTCCCGTACGCCGAGGACACCGAAGGGAGAAGGCCACGAGAGCGCAGTGCTCGCGCCGCCTCGATCGTGCGACTAGGAGCCTGACCCAAGACTCTCGTGGGAAGCCCAGGTGTCGAGACGCGCCGCTGGGAAGGCCCGGGGCCGCAGCTATCGCGAGCTACAGCAAGGTCTCGCAACGCACCCAGCGGTGATGGATCGGCGCATGGGCGTCGCGACGAGTCTTGGGTCAGGCTCCTAGCTGAGGTAGGCGTTTTTCTTCAGATACTCGACGAGCTGCCGGACACTCTCTTCGACTGATTGGGTGTTCGTATCAAGCAGCACTTCGGCGTTCTTGGGCTCTTCGTAGGGGGCGGAAATTCCCGTGAACTCCGGGATCTCGCCGGCGCGCGCTTTCTTGTAGAGACCTTTCACGTCGCGACCCTCGCAGGTCTCGACGCTGGCTTGAACCCAGGCTTCGATGAAGTCGCCCTCGCCCATGATCTCTCGAACGGCATCACGATCCGCGCGGTAAGGGGAAATGAACGAGCTGAATACGATCAGGCCCGCTTCGGTAAAGAGCCTCGAGACCTCGCCGATGCGGCGGATATTCTCGGTTCGATCCTCGGGAGAGAAACCAAGATTCGAGTTCAACCCATGACGGATATTATCGCCGTCCAGGATATAGGTGAGGCGGCCCAATTCGTTGAGCGCCTTCTCGGCGCCAACGGCAATCGTCGACTTGCCGGAACCGGAGAGTCCCGTCAGCCAGATCGTACAGCCGCGCTGCGCGAGCATCTTCTGGCGATCGGTTCGGCTGACCTGGCCTTCGTGCCAGGTAATGTTGGTCGACTTGGATTCACTCACTTCTCGATTTCCTTCTAGCTTGTTGCATTGAGGAGGCCCGGGAAGTTCCCTTGGAACTCCGGCTGGACTCCGGGATTTGGTTATGACGATCGATCTCGCTCCGGCCGTGTATTGCTCAGGCACTGGAACAGGTCTCAATTTCCACTCGGGCGATCGCTCTTGGCGAAGCCGGCAGACTATAGCCACATCGCTCGAGAACGCCTTAGGCGCCTTCGCGTCCTGCCACTTGCTTGCGCACCGCCGCTACGACGAACCCAGCGACGTCGCTGACATCTTGTGGTGTATTGCCTCGACCGAATCCGAATCGAATCGAGGCCTTCGCGAGTTGCCCGGAGCGTCCGAGGGCGAGCAGAACGTGGCTGGGACCCGGAATAGCCGAGCTACAGGCGGAGCCGGAGGAGATCGCGATTCCCCGCAGATCGGCGAGAAGGCGCTCCCCGTCCACGCCTTCAAAGGAGAGATTCAGGTTCCCGGCGAGCCGGCGCGACTCGTCACCGTTCACGAGCACGCGACCCGGGAGCGCCGCTTCGATTTCCTTGCAAAGTCGGTCGCGGAGTGTGGCGAGTCGAATTCCCTCGGCCTCGCGCTCCTCGAGACAAATCTCGAGCGCGCGCGCGAGTCCGACGATCGAAGCCACTGGCAATGTTCCCGAACGCAGTCCTCCCTCATGTCCGCCACCGTACTGACGAGGCTCCAGCGTTAGGCGTGGACTTCCCGATCGGCGAACGCGCAGCAGTCCGATCCCTTTCGGGCCGTAGATCTTGTGTCCGGATACCGACAGCAGATCGAGACCCATGCCTCCCGCCTCGATCGGAATCTTGCCGATGGCCTGCGCGGCATCCGTATGAAAGGCGACCTGGCGATCGTGGCAGAGTGTGGCGATCTCGCGAATCGGCTGCAGGACGCCGATCTCGTTGTTCGCTGCCATCACTGAAACCAGAAACGTGTCGTCGCGAATCGCCGCCGCCACCGCATCGAGGGAAACCAGTCCATTCGAATCAACGGCGAGTTCCGTGAGCTCGAATCCGCGACTCGTGAGCGCTCGACAGGTATCGAGGACCGATGGGTGTTCCGTCGCGACGGTGACCAGATGCCGTCGCCGCGGCTGCGCTTCGGCCCACCCGAGAATGGCGAGGTTGTTGCTCTCGGTGGCCCCGCTCGTGAAGACGATCTCGCTGGGACTCTTCGCTCCGATCGACTCACAGAGACGTTCGCGCGCATCTTCGACAGCGGCCTCCGCGCGCCAACCATAGACATGGGTATTGCTGGCCGCGTTCCCGAACTCGGACCCGAGATACGGAAGCATCGCTTCGAGCACGCGCTCGTCGAGCGGAGTCGTGGCGTGGTGGTCGAGGTAGATCGGCCGATCAGGCTGCGAAGGACTGCCCACAGCCACAGGTATTGGACGCGTTGGGGTTCTCGATCTTGAACCCGGACTCCTGCAGCGTGTCGACGAAGTCGAGGCGGCACCCTACGAGATAGAGCGCACTCTTTTCGTCGACGATCACCCGGACCCCGTCGATCTCGATTTCGGTATCGATCTCGCGTACGACGTCATCGAAGGAGAGTTGATATTGGAGACCCGAGCAGCCGCCGCCGATGACCTTCATGCGAAGCCCATGGCTAGACGCCTTCCCATCCTCTTCGAGCAGTGCGCGAATATGCCCTGCGGCTTCTGACGTGACTTCGATCATCGAAAATTCCCTTTGCGCCCCGTTCGGCGAGTCCGCAGAGTAGCAGCTCCCCTACTCTTCGACTTCGGGCGCGGAAATCCGTACAAAGATCTCTCGATTGCCCTTCGGGCCTGCAACACGGCTCTCGACGCGGCCGATCTCGCTGCGTCCCAGGCGGACTGCGGCAGCAACGACGGCATCCGCGGCGCCCTCGCGCAGCCCGTCCTCTCGAACGACACCGCCCTTGCCGACCTGTTCGCGGCCGACCTCGAATTGGGGCTTCACGAGCAGGAACCACTGAGCATTCGGTGTGCAAGCGTGAATCGCCGGCATCACGAGTTCGAGGGAAATAAAGGAAACGTCGACGACCACGAGCCCGAAGTCGTCGTCGAAATCCGCCGGCTGCAGATTCCGGGCATTGATCCGCTCGCGGACCTCGACGCGCGGATCGAGTCGCAGGCTCGAATGAATCTGGCCATGACCCACGTCGATTGCCACGACCCGTGCGGCTCCGCTCTTGAGCAGACAATCCGTAAAGCCTCCCGTCGAAGCACCCACATCGAGACACACGAGATCCTTTGGATCGAGTGCGAGGTCCGCTAGCGCGGAGCTCAGTTTCTCGCCGCCGCGCGAAACAAAGGGTCGCGGACCGCCCTTCAGTCGAACTTTTCGATCCATTGGAATTCGCGTGCCGGATTTATCGATTCGCTGATCATCGACGAGCACGCGACCGGCGATGATCAGCGCCTGCGCGGCCGTGCGGCTCGGCGCCAGGCCGTCGCGCACGACGCGTTCATCGAGGCGCTCGCCCTTCAAACCGGAGAGCCGTCGGCTCCTTCATCGGGAGCGGCGCCATTCGCGGCCGACAGCAGCTCCGCGACCGCGTTCTTGATGTCCGATGGCGCGAGGCCCACCGTCGCGAGCGATTCGCCATGATCGATCAACCGATCCGGCAGGCCGAGCATTCGCACGGGCGTCTGGATCCCGGCTTCTGCGAGGAGTTCGAGCACGGCCCCGCCAAAGCCGCCCATCACGCTGTGTTCCTCGACCGTCACGAGCACGCGACAGCGCCGCGCCAACGACAGGATGCGGTCGCGATCCATCGGCTTCACGAATCGAGCATTCAACACTGCGCAGGCGACCCCGTCCGCAGCCAATTCGCTCGCGGCTTCCATGGCCGGATGAGTCGTCGCTCCGATGGCGAGGATGGCAGCATCTTCCCCATCGCGAAGCAATTCGCCTTCGCCGAGCGGAATCTTCTTGATGTCGGGATCCAGGGCGATGCCCAGGCCGGCGCCGCGCGGAAAGCGAATCGCCGCTGGGCCGGGATACTCGATGGCCGTCGCGAGCAGATGCTGCAATTCGTTCTCGTCCTTCGGCGCCATCACGATCGCATTCGGCAACAGCCGGAAATATGCGAAGTCGAGAAGTCCCTGATGGGTCGCGCCGTCCGCGCCGACGAGACCCGCCCGATCGATTGCGAAGGTCACATCCAGATTCTGCAAACAGACGTCGTGAACGACTTGATCGAACGCACGCTGCAGGAAGGTCGAATAGATCGTGGCGACCGGCTTCATGCCCTCGGTCGCGAGGCCCGCTGCGAAGGTCACCGCGTGTTGCTCTGCGATGCCAACGTCGTAGAAGCGATCGGGAAAGGCGTCCTGGAAGCGGTCGAGGCCGGTTCCCGAGGCCATCGCAGCCGTGATTGCCACGATCCGCTCGTCTTCGGCGGCCAGTCGCAACAGGGCATCTGAAAACACACTGGTATAAGAAGGCGGCGTCTTCTTCTTGGGTGCGAATTTGCCGGAGGGGACGTCGAATTGACCCACGCCATGGTATTTCAGCGGGTCGGCCTCGGCGGGACCGTAGCCATGGCCCTTCTCGGTGAGAGCATGGATCAGCACGGGGCCCGTACCGGTCGCCACCATTTGCTTCACGTTTTCGAGGGTCTCGAGTACGACCTCCATTCGATGGCCTTGAATCGGCCCGACATAGCGAAAGCCGAGCGCTTCGAACAGCAGTCCTGGTGAAAAGAAAACCTTGATCGACTCTTCCGCCTTGCGCGCCCAATGCAACATGTCGCCTGGCATGCCGGACAAGAAATCGCGAGCCCAACCCTTCATCCTCCGCGACATCGGAGCGGACAGTTTTCGTGAGAGATAGGAAGAGAGAGCACCCACGTTGGGATCGATCGACATTTCATTGTCATTCAAGATCACGATCAGGTTCTTCTCGCCAAGATGACCGGCATGGTTCAGCGCTTCGAAGGCCATTCCCGCTGTCATGGCGCCATCACCGATCAGCGCGATGACCACACCATCCTGATCTTGATGAAATTTCGCGCGCGCCATTCCGAGGGCGGCCGAAATCGATGTACCAGCATGGCCGGCTCCGAAATGGTCGTATTCCGATTCCGTGCGGCGAAGAAATTTGGACATTCCTCCGCGCTGACCAATCGTGTCGAAGTCCTCACGTCGCCCGGTCAGCATCTTGTGGGGGTAGCCCTGATGACCGACATCGAGAACGAGCCGATCATTGGGCGTATCGAAGACGTAGTGAATCGCCGTAATCAATTCGACTGCGCCTAGACTCGACGCAAGATGCCCACCCGTCTGCGACACCCGCGCCAGAATCTCGTCGCGAATCTCGCCCGCGACCTGTTCGACTTTGTCGCGAGGCAGCTTGCGAAGATCAGCCGGCCGCTCGATCCCGTGGAGCAGGTTCTCGGCCTCTTTCTCGATCTGCCTCGTTTTCAGCATTTCCAGCCTCTTCTTCTGACTCATCGTTTCCTGCGTACCGCGAAGCGCGCCAACTCACGAAGGGGCTCGGCGCGCTCGCAGAGATCTTCGATGCGCAGGAGTGCTCGATCGAGCAGTCCTTCAGCACCTTGCTTCGCATCCTCGATGCCCTGAACCCGGAGGATGCTGGCGGCTTCTTCGCTGTCCGCGTCGAGTAGATCGTCCGCGATCTGGAAGGCGATGCCAACATCACGGGCGAAAGCATCGAGGGTCGTGCGCTCCGACTCGCTGGCTCCGGCTAGAGCCGCACCACCCAGGATGGCCGCTTGGAAAAGAGCCGCCGTCTTCCGAGAATGAATGGAGGCGAGCCGAGCATGATCCGTTCCCTGCGTCTCCGACTCCGACGAAAAAAGCAGGTCATCGACCTGACCGCCAACGAGCCCTGCGGCCCCCGCCGCTTCCGCCAGCGTTCGAACGGCAAACAGAGCCGCCTCGGCTTCGGCCCCCTCAGCAGCCGAAGCCGTCAGCGCCGCGAAAGCCTCCGCGAGAAGTGCGTCCCCGGCCAGAACCGCGGTCGCCTCGTCGTAGGCAATATGTACGGTGGGCCGACCGCGGCGAAGCACATCGTCGTCCATGCAGGGAAGGTCGTCGTGAATCAGTGAATAGGTATGAACCAACTCGACGGCGACCGCGATCGGCATGGCCACCGCCGCCCGACCGCCCACGGCCTCGGCGGCCGCCAGCGCAAACACGGGTCGAAGTCGCTTACCGCCCGGAAACAGCAGATGGCGCATCGCATCGCGCAAACGCGGGGGCAGCCCGGCTGCATCCTGGAAGCGTGCTTCGAGGGCACGATCGATCTGCGGGACTCGCTCGGCTATGTACGCGCGAACATCCACGGCCTAGTCCTCGGCCTCGGATCCGTCGTCGTCTTGACCGGCCTCTTCGTCTTCGACGAGATCGAACGCCACACTCGTAGCGCTCTCGCCATCCGATCCCCCATCGCCGACGAGAATCTCGACACGTCGCTCGGCTTGCTCGAGCGTCGACTGGCATTGGCGAGAGAGCTTCACGCCCGATTCGAAAAGCTCGAGTGCCTGCTCGAGTGGCATCTCGCCCTCCTCGAGCCGATCCACCGAGGTCTCAAGCTGCTCGAGCGCGACTTCGAACGAGGCCGGCGCGTCGATTCCGGATCCAGCGCCTTCCCGGGAATTAGACCCTTCGCGGGTCGCATCGACACTGGATTCGGCGGGTTTCGCGGATGCTTTCGTACGCCTGCTCTTGGCTGTCTCGGTCTTGCGCTTGGTCTTGCCCATTTGGCTTCGACTCTATCGACGCTGAGTTCCCGAGTCAATCACGACCAGCTCTCGAACTATGCGAAAAAGAATGGGTTTTTGGTGCAACACCTGGTTTCAGTCGGCGTCGTCGTCCGATTCTCGGCGGGTGACCTGCGCGCCGATTCGGCCGGTGGCGAGTTGAAGGTCGAGCCGGTCGCCCACGGCGACATCGGCGGCCGCCCGCACGATCCGACCATCCGATTCACGCCGGGCGATTGAATAGCCCCGACCGAGCACGGCCAGCGGACTGAGCGCATCCAGGCGCGCCGCCAATTCGGCAAGCCGACGAGCGCCCGCGCCGAGCCGAAGGCGAATCGCCGCCGTGGCGGCCGTTCGCGCGCGTGCTTCTCGCGTCCGGGCGAGCGCGATCCGCGCCCGCGGGCTGCGCGCACGCAAGACCTCGCTGAGCCGAGCGAGTCGCTGGTGTTGCCGATCGATCCTTCGCTGCATGGCGGCAGCCAACCGATGAAGATCGCTCGCCACCACGTTGGCCAGTGCCCGGGCTTCCGGCAGGGCCAACATCGCGGCCGCCGAAGGCGTGGCCGCACGAAGATCCGCCACCAGATCGGCGATCGTCGTATCGGTTTCATGACCGATCCCGGCGACGATCGGTTTCGGCGACGCGGCAATCGCCTTCGCGACGATCTCCGTGTTGAAGGCCCAGAGGTCTTCGATCGAGCCGCCTCCGCGCACGAGCAGGATGACATCCACGTCGGCCACCTCGCCCAATCGGGTGATGGCCGTCGCGATTTGCGCGGGCGCCAGCTCACCTTGAACCAGCGTCGGCGAGATCAGGAGTGGAATGCTCGGAAATCGTCGCCCCGCCACCTTCAAGACGTCGCGTACCGCCGCACTCGTCGGCGACGTCACGATGCCGATGC
>CAWLAJ010000039.1:0-20015 GCA_963854795.1 Deltaproteobacteria bacterium UBA4427
CTCGATTTCTCCGACGCGATGATCTTCGCGATGGCGCTCGCGAACATGCTGGCCCTCTACCTGTTGGCGCCGGTGGTCCGCGCGGAGCTCGACGACTACTGGGCTCGTCTGGCCTCCGGCGAGATCGCGCCGCACGAGTCGCGCCAGAAGTAGCCCGCTTGCTCCGCGGCTGTGGGACAGGCAAACTTCCCCTCACGACGCGTATTCATCTCCTACCCCCGGGAACCCCCCATGGCCCAATGGCACTACGACCGTCTCAGCGCGCAGGACAATTCTTTTCTGCTCTTCGAACAGGGCAACGTGCGAATGCACGTCGCTTCGACCAATATTTTCGATGTCGGCCCGCTCGCATCACCGAGCGGCGGAATCGACATCGATCTAGTCAAGCGCGCGACGGAGAGCATTCTTCATCTCGTCCCGCGATACCGCCAGCGACTCCATAAGATTCCGGTCTTCAATCACGCCGTGTGGGTCGACGATCCCCATTTCGATCTCGACTATCACGTTCGACATACAGCACTGCCCAAGCCGGGGTCACTCCTGCAGCTGAAGACTCTCGTCGCCCGTGTGATGGCACAGCCGCTCGATCGCAAGCGACCACTCTGGGAAACCTGGATCATCGAAGGACTCGAGGGCGGCGAGCAATTCGCGATGATCACAAAGATTCATCACTGCATGATCGACGGTGCATCGGGCGTCGATCTCGCCAATATCCAGTTCTCGACCTCGCCTGAACCCACACCACTCGGTCCGCCCAAGCCCTTCCGTCCACGTCCGTCGCCACGAAGACTCGAACTCTTCCTGAACGAAACACGACGCCAGGCCGAAGTTCCCGTTGAAATCGTGAAAAATTTTCGACGCTTCGCAACTGAAACAGAAGATCTCCGAGAAGATCTCAGCATGCGAGCCAACGCCCTTTCTCGACTCTTCGGAATGGGACTGCGAGCGGATGACACGCCCTTGAACGGTCGCGTCGGGCCTCATCGCCGATTCGAATGGCTCTCCTGCCGACTCGACGATCTTCGCTCGATCCGCAAGGGGCTCGGTTGCTCGATCAACGACATCGTGCTCACCGTCGTGACCGGAGCGGTTCGTGAATACCTCCTCGCGAAGGGCGTCGACGTCAACGTCATCGATTTCAAGGTCTCGACGCCGGTCTCCGTGCGTAAAGAAAAGGCCTCCGGAGAACTCGGCAACGACGTCTCCTCATGGATCATCGCTCTGCCAATTTCTCTTTCGGATCCGAAGCAGCAGCTCGAAGTCATTCACACGATCACTGAAGAATTGAAGGTGTCGAATCAGGCCATTGGCGTACAGATGATGACCCAGATCCAGGAGTGGACGCCTTCCACACTTCTCTCCCTGGGTGCGCAATCGATGTCCGGTCCGATCAACACGATCGTGACAAACGTGCCAGGACCACAGATCCCGCTCTACTTCCATGGTGCCCGACTGCGCGCCATATACCCGGCGGTTCCCTTGATGGAGGGAATGGGCCTGGGCATCGCACTCACGAGCTATGCGGGAACGATGGGAATTGGGTTCAACGCCGACCCGGATATCATCCCCGATCTCGATCTCTTCATCCGTCGATTCGAGCAATCTCTTCGAGAGATCGCCAAAGCCGCGGGCACTCCGCTCGGTCCGATCTCCGATGATGTCAACCTCGTACAGGCAACCATCGACTAACGTGAAGAAAATGCGAATGCGGTGCCTCTTTAATTCGCCCTAATCAATCTGCGCTCGGAAGGATTGCGACATGCCAAACGATTCGACCTTTCCCCCGTTCTACCCGCACGATTCGATCGAAGAGATCATTTCCGATGTCTTCATGGTCCGCGGAACCATTAGGATGAATGCGTTGATGCGAATCACTCGGAACATGGCGATCGTCCGCCACGAAGGCGAAGTCACTCTCATCAATCCAATCCGTCTCGACGAAGCCGGCCTGGAACAGCTTACGACGCTGGGAGACATCACTCGCATATTCCGAATCGGACCCATGCATGGGGTCGACGACCCCTTTTACATCGATCGCTACGGCTGCGAACTCTGGGCACAGGAAACTTCGAGCACCTACCCCGAGCTCAAACCCGACCGCCTGATCGACGCCTCTTCCGTTCTTCCCTTCCCCAACGCAAAGCTGTTCACCTTCGAGGGAATGCTGCGCAAGGAGTCCGCGCTGCTGATCGAACGCGAGGGCGGATTGCTTCTGACCACCGACTCGCTACAGCACTACGGCGACTACCGGCATAACAACTTCTTCGCACGCATATTGATGCCATTCATTGGATTTCCGAGAAAGATGGTCGTCGGGCCGATCTGGCTCAAGATGATGACGCCTGAAGGAGGATCGCTCGAAAGCGAATTTCGGCGATTGCTCGAGCTGGATTTCAACCATTTCCTGAGCGCCCACGGAAGCCTACTTCGAGATAGCGCCCACGGCGCCGTCGCCGACGCAGTCGATCGGGCCTTCTCGATCTGACACCAGGCGCATGCCCGAATCGTTCGAGAAGGATCGTCGAACGAATGGGTCTCCGCTTCGGCTCAGGGTAGTGACCTCGGACCGGTCGGAGACCGCGGGCGGGTCGGAGCGGAGCCGTCGTCCGTATCCTTCACGATATTCGTCGCCAATGCCAGCATCGAGGCGATGTCCGAGAGATTTGCCGGGATGACGAGGGTATTGCCCTCTTTGGCGATCGCGCCGAATTGTGTCACGTATTGTTCGGCGATCCGTAGTTGCATTGCGTCGAGGCCGCCTTGCACACTCAGCGCTTCCGCAACTTTCCGGAGGCCTTCCGCGGTCGCAACCGCAACGGCTTCGATCGCAGCCGCCTCACCCTCGGCTTCATTGATCTGCTGCTGCCGAGTCGCCTCCGATTCCTTGATGATCTTCTGCTTCTGCCCTTCGGCGCGGTTGATCTCGGCGTCGCGAACCCCCTCGGACTCGAGAATGACAGCGCGCTTTTCCCGCTCCGCACGCATCTGTTTTTCCATCGCCGCAATCACATCGTGCGGCGGGTTGATGTTGCGAATCTCGTAGCGGAGGATCTTGACGCCCCACGGATCGCTCGCAAGATCCACCTCCCCCACGACATTCGAATTGATCATCGCGCGTTCCTCGAAGGTTCGATCGAGGTCGATCTTCCCGATCTCGCTACGCAGGGTGGTCTGCGCCAGCTGCGAGATCGCAAAGATGTAATCCTGGATTCCGTAAGAGGCACGTTGTGCGTCCAGGATCTGGAGATACAAGACGCCATCGACGCCGACCTGAACATTGTCTTTCGTGATACAGACCTGCTCGGGGATATCGATCGCCATCTCCTTGAGAGAATGCTTGTAGGCAATCCTCTCGACGAAGGGGATCAGGATATGAAAGCCCGCACGAAGCGTACGACTGTATTTCCCGAGATTCTCGATCACGAACGCGCGCTGCTGGGGAACGATCGTCGCCGTCTTTGCGATCGTGACGATCACCAGCACGACCACACCGATCACGGCAATGGTAAAGACCTCCATGAGCTAGACACCTCCATTCTGATCGAGACGAAGTTCGAGAACCAACCCATCCGCGCGCTCGACGCGACACGAAGCGCCTGCCGGAATCGGAACGGAGCCCACATTCCGTGCCGTCCAGGTCGCCCCGCGCAGGGTCGCGGCGCCACTGCTTCCGGGCGCGATTTCGACGGTTGCGGTCGCCTCCGCGCCATCGACGCCTTCAGCGATCACCGCATCCGCCGGTGGGTGCAGGTGTGAGTAGAAGCGTCGACGAAAAAAGACCAGGGAGGCGATGCTCAGGAAGGCGAATACGATCCACTGCAACCAATAGGGCAGCGGAAGACCGGCGAGCCCGAGCATCCCGACGAGGAACGCGCTCGCCCCCAGGAAGACCAGATAGAATTCGAGATCAACGATGGTCATCTCTGCGGCGAGCAAGAGCGCACCCACCGTGACCCATCCCCACCACGGCATGCCGAAGCCCCCTCCTGGCGATTGCAGTTGAGCGGACCATACCACAACGCGGGCGTGCGACGTTCAGCCGCGCGACGTGAACTTCGAATCACGAGACAGGACTATCTCCGGTATAATCTAGAATTGCATAGGCGATAAAAAGGAACTCTCAGTTCATGAAATCATTGAATCGATCGTATGCAGTCTTCGTGATCGTGGCGGGCTGGATTTCGATCGCTGCATGCACGCCAAAGATTCTCACCCCGAGCGAAATCGAAGCGGTCGAGACTGCGACGAACGCCTATCGCGCCTATGCGGGAAGAGACTGCGCGACTGTAGGGAGACTCACCGAGGAAGATGCACTCGACGTGTGGGAATTCAACGAAGTGCGCCACTCGATGCAGCTGCTTCGCGGCTTTTGCCACGAAATCGAAGGAGACATCGGGGAGGCACGCGACGTCTACCGAAGACTCATCGTCGAGGCCCCGAATTCCTTTGCCGCGGACGACGCCGCGGAGCGAATTCGGGTTCTCCGGATCTCCGAAGCAGACCCCGATTACGTACTCTGGATGGCTGCTGCGCGCCATCGATTCGATCGCTCGGGGTCCCGACGAACGCCGATCAATCGCACGGCGGTCCAATTTCCGCCACTCGCGCGCGTGATCGGGGTAGAGGGCTTTACGATCGTCGAATTCGGCGTGACCAGGCGCGGCGAGACCGAGAACCCCGTCGTTGTCGACTCGAGCCCGCCGCTGCTTTTCGATGGTGCGTCGATTCGCGCAATCCGTCGCTGGCAATACCAGCGCGCGTCCAATTCCGATCCGAACGATCGACAACTCATACGATTGTGGTTCAAGCCGAACGGAGCGGCCGAGCCGGACGAAACACTTCCGGAGTCGACGCTTTCCGATCCAGCCGCCGAGTCCAACTAGGAGCCTGACCCAAGACTCTCGTGGGAAGCCCAGGTGTCGAGACGCGCCGCTGGGAAGGCCCGGGGCCGCAGCTATCGCGAGCTACAGCAAGGTCTCGCAACGCACGCAGCGGTGATGGATCGGCGCATGGGCGTCGCGACGAGTCTTGGGTCAGGCTCCTAGGCTCCACCAAGCCAGACTCGCCTCAGCTGCGCGAACAGGCCGGCCCCACCAAAGGAAGGGCCGATCTGGTCCGAGAAAGACCAGAACAGAAGGCATCGGCGCGAGCCGGCAGCGCACCCGCCAGAAAATTCCTTTTCCGGCTGGCGACCGCCTCTTCGAATTTCGAGCTCGATCCGGTCGCGCCCCTCAAGTTGTCCGCACTCAAATTGAACGCGAAATCGCAGGCGTCGGAAAAGATCCATTCGATCGCCTGGGGATCGACTTCGACCTTCTCGAAGTCTTCTTGTTCTTGCGCGCTTCGACCCTCCGGGCGATACCAGTAGCCGTAGTCCTCGAGCCGGCGACGCCGTCGTCCAGCCAGGCACCAATGCGCAACCTCATGAAGCGCGCTCGCGAAGAAATCCTCGCGATAGATGACTCGATGAGGCGACACTTTCTCGTTCTCGGAGGGCCGATAGAGCGGTTCGCTGGCGCCACCAACGAGAATGGTCTGGAACTCGGACTCGAAGCACAGCTCGAAAATGCGCTCGAGGTCATGCGAGTCGATCACCGGCGGGTCAGGCTCCCAAGCGCAAGCGAACCATTCGGATCCACGATCACGCGATTCACTTCAACAGCTCTCCGGCGATGATCAACTTTCGGATCTCGGTCGTCCCCGCGCCAATTTCGAGCATCTTGATTCCCCGGTAGAGGCGGTTGATCTCGGTTTCCCAGATATAGGCCATGCCACCGTGAATCTGTGCCGCATGGTCCAGAACGCGATTGAGCGATTCGGAGGCGTACATCACCGAAGTCGCCGAGATCCGGTGGACTTCGCCGCGACCGCCCTCCCCCGGTGGCAGATCATTCAAGGCCGCCAACGCGTAGTAGTTGTAGACCCGCATCGTGTCGACGAGCGCAGACATCTCGGCGAGCCGTGCCTGAATCATCTGAAAGTTGGCGATCGGTTCGCCGAATTGTACTCGCTCTTTCGCATGGGCGATCGAGAGTTCGAGCGCTCGCTCAGCCATCCCCACACAGATCGGAGCAATCGCCGCGCGTTCGAGATCGAGACCACTCATCACACATTTCACGCCTTCGTTCTCTTTTCCGATCACATTCGCAACAGGAACACGACAATCATCAAAGGCGAGTTCCGCCGTTGGCGAACCGCGAAAACCCATTTTGATGAGCTTCTGGGCAACGCTCGCGCCTGGACTGTGCATGTCGACGACCAACGCGGTAATCCCCTGCGAGCTCTGCTCCATATCCGTCTTGACATAGAGAAGGCAGATGTCGGCGACCGGTCCGTTGGTAATGAAGAGCTTGCGACCATTCACGATATAGTCGTCGCCATCGCGAACGGCGGTGGTCGCCATGGATCCGAGAGCGTCCGAGCCCGCTCCCGGTTCTGTCAAGCCGAGACAACCGATCAGCGTTCCGTTCGCGAGACCGGGGACGAAGCGTTCGCAAAGCTCAGGACTTCCGTTTCTGTAGATGTTATTCAGACATAGATTTTCGTGTGCGACCCACGACAATCCGAGCGAGTAGTTCCAACGCGAGAATCCCTGCAATACGAGACCGGCGGCAAAGAGATCGAGATCCGCGCCGCCAAGCTCCCCGGGTACTGTTATGCCGAGATAGCCCTGGGCCCCGAGCGCGCGAAAGGCCTCGTCGGGCCACCACTCCTCGTCGTCCATGCGTTTCGCGAGTGGAGCGAGCTGCTCGCGAGCGTATCGATCCGCGGCCTCGAGAATGGCGAGTCGGTCTTCGCCCAAGCTGAATTCCGACGACAAAACGCCCTCCCCTCTGCCTGGAAAACATTTGCAGGCAATCTCAATAATGATACAGATTTATTCATATTCGGCCGTAAATGGCTTGACATGGAGGCGTTTTTTATTGAGTCTACCTCAATAAATCTGAAGAATTGGATCGACCCTCGATGGCCACCGCCATACAGCCCAGACGACGAACGCGGCGCCCGCGCGCAGAACGGGAGGCGCAGATCCTGGATTCCGCACGTCGGGTCTTTTCGGAGAAGGGCTACGGTGAAGCAACCGTGGCCGATATCGCCGCGGATGCCGGTGTGGTCGAAGGCACGGTCTACAGCTATTTCGAGAGCAAGCGCGCGCTGCTGATCGCGGTCATGAGAGGCTTCTTCGAAACGCTGATCGCGGAAACCGAGGCGGGTCTCGGCGCGGTCCGAGGAGTCGAAAATCAGCTGCGCTTCGTGATTCGGCAGCAACTCGAAACCTTTGCTTCGGATTTCGGGCTATGTCGCGTGATCATTCGCGAAGCGCGACCCGACCTCGCCCTCTATGACGAGGCGATTCTCGAACTCAATCGCCGCTATACGGGGTTGGCCCTCCGTGTCCTCGAGGAGGGCGTGGCGACCGGCGTGCTTCGTGAGAATATCGTCCCGAGTGTGATCCGCGATTTGATCTACGGCGGAATCGAACATGCCGTCTGGCGGTTCGTGTTCAGCGAACGCGAGATCGAAGTCGCCGCGCTCGCGGACCAGCTGGCGGATTCGATCCTCGGCGGCATCGTGCGCGACCGCTCGTCCGAGGTCTCGTCCACCCTGGAAGCGGCGATCCGACTCGAGCGTGTCGCAGAACGGCTCGAATCGAGCCTCGAACGGTCCATGTCCTAGCCCGAAGCCAGACCGAGCACTGCACAGGAGAGTCACTCCATGACATCGATTCCCGGAATCCAGAAGACCCTGATCGCGAATCGCGGAGAGATCGCAGTGCGCGTCACGAAGACTCTGCGCAAACTTGGAATCGCGAGCGCTTCCGTCGTTCATCCGCAGGACGCGGATAGCCCTGCAGCCCGCGCCGTCGACGAACCCTGCACGATCGAAGGCGATACACCGGTTTCCGCCTATCTCGATGGAAATCAGATCATCGCGATCGCCCGCCGCATCGGCGCCGACTCTCTCCACCCCGGATATGGCTTCCTGGCGGAGAATGCGGACTTCGCCGAGGCGGTCATGGAAGCAGGCATCTGTTGGATCGGCCCGCCTCCAGCCGCCATCCGACTGATGGGCGACAAAATCGAATCGCGTCGCTTCGCGGCCGAAAGAGGCATTCCGCTCACACCCTCTGTCAACGAAGAAGACGACCCGAAGACCTTCGCCAAACGCGCAATCGAGATTGGCTTGCCCCTATTGATCAAGGCTTCCGCCGGCGGCGGCGGAAAGGGTATGCAGATCGTGCGCAGCAAAAGGGAGCTCGGACCTGCCATCGAGCTCGCCCGGTCCGAGGCCGAGCGCTATTTCGCCGACGGTCGCATTTTCGCGGAGCGCTATCTCGACCAACCTCGACACGTCGAAGTCCAGATCCTGGCCGACGGCCATGGCAACGTCGTCCACCTCGGCGAACGCGATTGCTCCATTCAACGGCGCTTTCAGAAGCTCATCGAGGAGACCCCGGCCCCCATGATGGACGACGATCTTCGAAGCCGAATCTGTTCTCAAGCGGTCGAGGTCGCCCGAGCGGCTCAATATCAGAACGCGGGAACCGTTGAATTCGTCCTCGCACCCGACGGCGAATTCTACTTTCTCGAAATGAACACGCGTTTGCAGGTCGAGCATCCCGTCACGGAGATGGTGACGGGAATCGATCTCGTCGAAGAACAGCTTCGGATCGCGGCGGGCCAGACCCTCTCCTTCTCCCAGAACGAAGTTCGCTTCGATGGCGTCGCGATCGAATGCCGCGTGTGCGCCGAGGATCCCGATCAGGATTTCCGTCCTGCCGTCGGCCGACTTCTCCTCGTACGGCCGGCGGAAGGGGAGGGGCTCCGTTTCGATGGCGGCATCGCGAGTGGCCAGGAAGTCTCGACGGCCTTCGACCCGATGCTCGCCAAGGTCATCGCGCATGGCCGCGACCGGGAAGAAGCCATCCGGCGCGCGCGCCGGGCTCTTCGCGAGAGCGTGATTCTCGGCTGCACCACGAATGCTGCCTTTCTCGAACGCATCCTCGCCCATCCGGACTTCGCAGCCGGCAAAGTCGAAACAGGCTTCATTCCAGCTCACGCGGCCGAACTCGGCACTTTCGAACTATCCCCGGATCGCCGAACGGCGATCCTCGCAATCGCCGCACTGTCGAATCGAGATTTCTTGGAACGCGTCCGCGCCGTTCCCGAGCCCTACGCGTCCATGGGCGCGTGGCAGAACTGAGGGCGAAGCGATGGGATACGATTTCGAACTCGACGGCCTGGCATCGCTCGTTCACCCCACCTTTGATCTCGAATCAACGCGCGCGCTGGGAACGATCGCGCTGTCGATCGACGGCCGTCGCGTAGAGGCCGCGCTCATCCCGGGCAGCCAGAGTTGTGAGTATTTTCTCGACGTCCACCCCGACCTCGATGGAATCGGCGGAATCGATGCACGAGGCGAATTGGATCGACGTGAACGAGTCTTCGTCGCCTGCGATGGTGATCTCGTCTTCGTTCATCTACGCGGTCGTACCCATCGCGTCGAGGCGATCAACGCCCTTGTGAAAGCACAGAAGGACGCTGCACCGAGTAGCGGAGACGACGCTCTTCTCGCACCGATGCCGGGGGTCGTCGTCGATGTCGCGGTCACCGTGGGTACCGAGGTCGAAGCCGGTGCGCTTCTGCTGACGATCGAGAGCATGAAACTCCAGACCGCAATCGTGGCGCCCACGGCCGGTCGTGTCGTGGAACTCGGCCTGTCTGCGGGATCGAGCTTTGAACAGGGCGCGGTTCTGGTGCGACTGGAGGGGCTGGACACGGAAGAAGGAGAATCCCGATGATGCATCGAATCGAGAGCCGGGTGGACGTGCAGAGCGAAATCTATCAGCGATTCGCAGAGAAAAATCGAGAACGCCTCGGCGAGTTTCATCGACGCCAGGACGAGGCTCGCTTCGAAAGGCCGCAGCGCGATCGTGACCGACTCGCTCATCACGGCAAGATCTTCGTACGCGATCGCATCAAGCTTCTCCTCGATCCGGGGACCCCCTTTCTCGAGTTTTCGTCGCTGGCCGCCAACTCGGAATACGACGGCGATTCGAAGGGTGCCAGCGTCGTGACCGGGATTGGAATCGTGAGCGGCCGCGAAGTCATCATTCGAGCCGACGATCCGAGCATCAAGGGCGGCGCCTGGTATCCGCTGACGGTGAAGAAAAACGTCCGCTGCTTGGATATCGCGATCGAAAACCGGCTTCCCGTCGTGCATATCTGCGACAGCGCAGGCGGCTTCCTCCCCCTGCAATCCGAGCTCTTCGCGGACCGGGTTTCTGCAGGCCGCATTTTCCGCAACCAGGCCATCCTCTCGAAAATGGGCGTGCAGCAGCTCTCCCTGGTCTTCGGACAATGTACGGCCGGCGGCGCCTACATCCCGGCCCTCTCCGACTACGCGGTCATCCTGCGAGGCAACGGGGGCATCTTTCTGGGCGGCCCTCCGTTGGTCAAGGCCGCAACGGGTGAAATCGTCGATGCCGATACGCTCGGGGGAGCCGACCTGCATACGCAGGTCAGTGGCGTCGCCGACTACGCCGCGAACTCCGAAGAAGAGGCGATCCTACTCGGTCGCGAAATCGTCTCGCTCTGGAGACGACCCGACAAAGTGTCCGCGGATGGACGAGTTCCCGAACCCCCTTTCTACGATCCGAAGGAGCTTTACGGAATCATCCCCGACGACATCAAGGTTCAATTCGACATGCGCGAAGTGATCGCGCGCATCGTCGATGGCAGCCATTTCCATGAATACCAGCCGGACTACGGGACGACGCTCATCTGTGGCTACAGCTATATCTGGGGCCACAAGGTCGGCATTATTGGAAATAACGGCGTCCTGTTCAACGACTCGTCTCTAAAGGGCGCCCACTTCATCGAACTCTGCAATCAGAACCGAACACCCATCGTCTTTCTCCAGAATATCACCGGCTTCATGGTGGGCCAGGAATATGAAGCGCGAGGAATCTGCAAGGACGGCGCCAAATTCATCATGGCGCAAGCCGGAAGCTCGGTGCCTAAATTCACCATCATGGTGAACGGCTCCTTTGGTGCGGGCAACTACGGGATGTGCGGCCGCGCCTATGACGGTCGGTTCGTGTTCAGTTGGCCGAACCACCAGATCGGCATCATGGGAGCCGAGCAAGCGGCGAACACCCTCGCGGACGTCAAGATCCGACAGCTCGAGCGCGCTGGCGAAAGCCTCAGCGAAGCCGAGATCGAGGAAATTCGAATTCCCGTCATCGCAGCGTTCGAGCGCGAGTCGAGCGCCTACTATGCAACGTCGCAGCTCTGGGACGATGGCATCATCGACCCCGTGGACACGCGCAACGCCCTCGGCATCGCCCTGAACGTGGCCCAGAATGTTCCGATCGAAGATCCCCACTACGGTGTTATGCGCCTCTAGAAACCCGTGACCCCAGCCCGAGGGATCCGAGAATCATCCCGAAGAGCCTGGATTCGACTCTCTGAGCCGCGCGGGTCCTCGGAAATCGCTCGAGTTTCGACTCATCGATCGGGACTCGCCGATCGCGGAGGAACGCCCGAAATGGGTTATGCTCTCGGCTCGATTCGCCCCTGCGAACCCGTTTGGAGACAATATGAAAAGCGCGCGCCGCCCCGTACGTCGATTTCGCAAGCTCCTCATCAGCCTACAGATTGCGGTGCTCACGGCGTTCGCGCCCGGAGCCGCCCTCGCCGAAGAATCCAGTTTCCTCGACACTTTCTTTTCGGAAGGCTTCGACGCCGTTGTCCTGCGACCCTTGGGAAGTGTCCGACTGGCGGTCGGAATCGTCGCGCTGATACCGACCGGAATCCTCTACACGCTCAAGATGCCGCTCGATGGGGATGCCGGAGCCCTGCAGGAAATCACGGAACTGCTCGTCGTCGAGCCCGCAAACTTCGTCTTCCGCCGCCCGCTCGGCGAGGACCTGGCCGGCGGATAGACGTCCACTCGAAAGACCGCGAACAAGAACAGGCCGGCACGAATGCCAACCCGTTTTTTTCATTCTGCGAACGGCTCGCTGGCCGCGCGTCGGTCCCAGACGTCCGGGACCGACGTCGCACCAATCGGTGAGATCCGAACAGTGCGAGGAGTCCAGCCGACACAGCCAAGACTGCGGCGGGCTCCGGAATCTCCAAGGTGATCCGTTGTTCACTTGGCGTTGCCACCGGAGATGTCACGAGCGCTCATCGAGCCCGTGACCAGCGTAACGACTCCGTTACCCGCTGCATCTCGAGCCTCCGCACCGGGTGTGTTTGTGTACCGCGGTTCCAATGATCGTAGCGTTTGAAGCCAATCGTGCCGATTAGAACCCCACTCGAGATCCTTTACGGGGGACCCCCAAGTCGACCCCCACCGACCGGCCACCTGCAGAGAACACATTGGCCATCGAAATGGGGATTGAAGCGCCAAGATTGGCGAGCGCATCAAAAGAAAAACGGGCCGGCATGAAGCCGACCCGTTTTCTTATCACTGACGACCGTGAGGTCGCGCTGATCCTAAATGATTAGGATCGGCGTCGTGCCAGTCGATGCATTCCGAACAGTGCAAACAGTCCTGCCGAGGCAGCAAAGATTGCGCTGGGCTCCGGGATCTCAAGAGTGACCCAGGTTCGGTTAGCGTTGCCGGAGGAGATGTCACGAGCGGTCAAGGAACCCGTAACCAGAGAGACAACACCGTTGCCACCTGCGTCACGAGCGTCAATGCCCGTTCGAATGAACATCTCAGAGGTTGCGCCCACAACCTCCGTCACCGTGACGGAGAGCATGCCAGTCGTAAATGGCACGCCGACTCCCTGGTTGCCCTGACCCGTGAAGGGGATGCCCGCACCGACGAGGGTCACTACAGCGCCAGAGCCAATGATCGTGCCGTTGAAGCCGATCGTGGCGAAGTGGACACCCGACGGGGTCGTGTAGGCAGTGCCGATGCCGAGGCCGTCGAAGGGACCACCCGCGACACCAACCGTGGCGTCAGAAAGCTCGAGGTCGACAATCGACAGCGAGAACTGGCAGTCTGTACCCGTCTGGTAGGGAACAAAAGTTCCCTGAGCAGTCGTACCCTGTAGGGGCGTCGCCGTGACCTTACAAGGAAGGTCGAGATTCGGGATCAGCGGGACGCCATTGAAGTAGACCTTCGCCGTACCGTTGGCGCGACCGATGGACACACCACCGAACTGATTTCCCGTCGCCGTGAATCGGGCGAGACCGTTGATCGGGGGTGACGCCGTATCACCGGCCATGGGCGTTATGGGGCTTACCGGATTACCGTAGTTATTGGTGGGGGAACCGGGACCCTGCGTGGTCGCGTCTGCGTAGTAGCTCACGATCGCCGCACCGGTGCGCCCGCCAGCAGAGAACATACCTTGGCCAGGGATGGGAATCGCGCCGCCAGACTCCTGCGTGACCGCAGCTAAACCCATTGGCGTGGTACCGGGATGCGGCGAGTCGTAGCTCAGGTTCGTCTGAACTGCGAAGACCGCGGCGTTGAAGTTGACGACGCCGATCGATCCCTGCGGCTGTCCGCCGTAGCGAAAGACACCGGCAGCCAGTGTCAGGTTGCGAGGACCTGGGCCTGCGCCTTGCTGGATCGTTGCCATCGTGGTGGGCTTGATCTGACCAGGCTGACCGAGACCGTTGCCAACGAGCGGGAGGCCCATTGGCGTGGCCGGAGCCGTCTGGATCGTGATGGCCGTGAATGGACCGGCCGTGGCCGCCGGACCCGAACCACCTTGTGCCGGGGCGATGGAAATGGGCAGCGGGAGGCCGTCACCGATCTGACCACGAATCTGGCCGCCAAGGCCACAAGTCGTGCCAGAACACGCCAAGCCGGCCTGAGCCGTTGCCGTGCTTGCAAAAACGAAGGGGGCTAAGAAAGCCACCAGCGCAATCGCCAATTTATTGCGAATAGACATGTGTTGAAACTCCAATAGTTGAATCAGCAAAACCTGCCGATCAGTCTAAAGAAAGTACCATGAACGCGTATTTAGGTGTGAAGAAGATTGAGGCGAAGCGGAAAATTTCCGTTCCCCTCTGGGGAGACAAAGCCCCAATGCGCTGGCCGCCGGCAGCATTCTCCCGACGCAGAGCAGTTCTTGCGCAGGTCCTTCGCTAACGGGCAACCCGCCGCAGGGTCTTTAACCGCCCTGATCTCTCGCGCATTCTCCTACGATGTCTACTGTCGCGAGGCGACGCGATCGCGGAGCGCGACCGCATCCGGCCCTGCGTTGAAGCGAATCGCCCGGCGCAGAAGCTGAGAAATCCTCTGGACGGTTTTCTCGTCTTTGCCGACCTCGGCGTCTTCGAGAACCGAGGCGAGCCTGTAAGCGATCGGGCCGCTCGTTGGCGTTCGCTCGAGGGCCGTCTCGAGTACGCTCGGGATCCCCGGGGAATCGAGCAATTTCGCCGAAGCGAGGAGTAGAAGGCGGTTCGCCTTCATCGACTCGATCCCGACCGGCTGTCCAACGCCCTTGGACAGCAGTTCCAGCGCCCCGTCAGCATCGGATTCGGCCACCAGGCTCGCCAAGCGAAAGAGCGTCGCCTGTTCATCGGGTGCGATTTCGAGCGCGGCCCGATAGCTGGCTTCCGCTTCCTGGAGCTTTCCGGAACGCTCGAAATGGACGCCCTCGATCAGCTTGGCCAGCGCGCTCTCGGGATTGGCTTCGAGCGCGGTACGGACGAGCGACTCGACGATTTCCGACCGCGCTTCGTCGTCGGCCCATTCGACGCCGGCGAGCAGAATTGGAAGATGGTTGTGGGGGGGGAATTTCAAGGAAATGAAGCGCTTGATCACGGCCCAGGCTTCGCTCCCGTCCCCGCGCACCGACACGACCTCCGCGCCGATCGCGATCGCCTGTCCGAACAATTCCGGGTGAGACTCGGAAAATTTGTTCACGAACTTGAACACCGCGTCCGCACCCCTTGATTGGGCCTGGATCTGCAGGCCCAACAACTTGGATTCGACCGATGGTGGAATGCGGGTCGTGGCCAACATCTCGACTGCCGTTGTGTGGCGATTCTCAGCAAAGAGTATTCGCGCCGCGTGCATTCGCGCAGCCGTTGCGGTTTCGTCGATCCGAATGGAGAGCAGAAAACCCTCAAAAGCGCGATCGACCTGACCGAGTTCCAAGGCCGCCTGAGCACTGTAAAACGGCGCGAACGCGTTCTCGGGCCAGAGGCGCGTCGCCTCGTCGTAGAATTGGATGGCCTTCGCAAATTCTTTCCGGTTGTGGGCAACCGCACCGCGCACGAGTGCACGATGGGCGGCGACCGTCATTCTGGAGGTCAGCTCCAGCGCAAGATCAGACTGCCCCAGTTGAATCCGAAGATCGGCGAGCGCGAACAGAAGATCCGGCTGGGCGCCCGCGAATTTCTGAGTGGCGGCCAATCCCTTCTCGAGAGCCTCCGCCGACGACTCGAGGTTGCCGATCTGCTTGTAGTACTCGGCCAAAGCAAGCAACGCCGCCGAACGGCCGATCTGCGTCGTCGCCTCTTCCGTCCCTTCGATCAGTAGCGCTTCGGCTTCGTCGTGCCGGTCGAGCAGGCGTAGTAAGTCTGAAACGACCAGCCGATAGCCCGAGTCCTGCCCTTTGTCGGCTTCGAATGCGACACGAGCGATCTCGAGCGCGCTCTCCAGCTCGAGGTTCTTTCTATAGAACTCGATCGCCCTTCCAACCACGTTGGAATGTGTCGGATAGCGCTCGATACAGTCCAGCCATCTCGTCCTCGCGACTTCCTCGTCACCCTTGTCATCCGCGAAGATCGCCATCGTCGCGCAATGCCAGCCCTGAATCGGATCGTCCTCGGATTGATCCGCCTCGATCCGAGCGCCGAGCTCGAGCAACACGCGCTCCGCGTCATCGGGCTGGTTGAGACCCAGGTAGGCGAGGATACGAGGTTTGTAGGCGCTCAATTGCTGCGGGTCCATTTCGAGGATTCGATCGACCTCGGCGAGCGCTTCATGGAGCAGTCGTGGCGACCTGGCCAACACGTTGGCGCGCGCGATCCGCACATTCACCATGTCCGGATGCGCTTCGAGAATCTTTGCGTAGATCTCCGCCGCGTTCTCCGCGTTTCCGCCTGTTTGTTCGACGCTTGCGATCAAGAGACTGGCCCGAACGAACCAGATCGGATCGGTTTGGGCTTTTCGAAGTGGCCACTCCGCAAGCCCCGGCTGCCCGGTCTCCACGAGGACTTGCCCGTAGAGAAAGAGCAACTCCATGTCCTCGGGAGTTTCTTTGATCAAATCGCGCAGCGGTTCGAGAGCCTCACGGTGTTGGCCAGCCGCGATCTGATCACGCACATCTTGAACGGGATCACTTGGGCGGCACCCGACGAGCGCAATCACCGCAACGACACTGACAATCAAGATGCAGATCGCGCGCAAGTCGCGTAAATCGGTGGATACCTGGGTTATCGTTGGTTTCATGGCGAATACATTACTCCAAAAGAACTGGCCTTGGCTCGTCGCAGGCGGCCTTATTCTGCTCTGGCTCTTGTCGACATCGGTCCAATACGAACCCGCGATCGGCGATCCGCGACCGATCGGCAACAAGCAGGACATCCTGGATCTCGCCGAGCGTGAAGACCTCAACGTGATGTTCCTGCTCGTGGATACTCTTCGAGCAGATCGACTGGGAATGTATGGCTATCACCGCGACACGAGTCCCATCACCGATGGTTGGGCGTCGACGGGCGTGCGATTCGATCGACATCTCGCTCAATCCTCGTGGACGAAGTCCTCGATGGCATCGCTGTGGACGGGCTTCTCTCCGATGCGGACCGGGGTGACGCGCTACGACGACGTCGTGTCCGAAGATGCCGTCATGCCGGCCGAGCGGCTTCGGGAGGCCGGCTTCAAGACGATCGGGATCTATCGAAATGGCTGGGTGGCACCGACTTTCGGCTTCAATCAGGGCTTCGACGTCTACACCCATGCGCCTCGGCGCAAACTGAATCCAGCCGTGCGGGCCAAGAACCCGACGATTTCGCTGGACGGCAATGACGAGGACACCGTCGCAGCCGGAATCGAATTCTTGCGCATCAGCGGCCACGACGGGCGCTGGTTTCTCTACCTGCACCTGATGGATATCCACGAATTCGTCTATGACGAGGAATCGGCACTTTTCGGCGCTTCGCATTCGGATATGTATGACAATTCGATCCTGTGGACGGACGGGACCCTGAATGTCTTGTTCAACCATCTGGCCGAGTTCGGACTCTCCAAGAACACGCTCGTCGTGCTGACGTCGGATCATGGTGAAGCCTTCCGAGAGCGCGGCCTCGAAGGACATGCCCGCGCCGTCTACCGGGAGACCACCGAGATTCCATTCTTCATACTCTTCCCCTTCAAACTCGAAACCCCACTCGTCGTTCCGACCCGATCGCATGGGATCGACGTCTGGCCGACGATTCTCGAACTGATCGGGCTCGAACCGTTCGAAGACGCGGATGGCGTTTCCCGCGTACCGGAGATTCTCGCCGCAGCGGATGGTGAATCGATCCCGGACACGACGGCGTTGGGTTATTCGTTCCTGGATGAGAATTGGGGGCGACAGACCAAGCCGCCACGGCATCGACTCGCCGTGACCGAAGGCTCTTATCGCTTCGTCGTTCGAAGCGGGATCAAGGACGTCGAGACCAGCGAACCGATCGAAGAGCTCTTCAATTCCGATGCGGATCCCGGCGAACTCGAAAATCTACTCGAGACGGAGCCCGAGGTCGCTGATCGACTTCGTGAGGCAGGGGACGAATGGCTCTTGAATTCGCCACCTTGGGGAGAGGCGCCCAAGCGTGAGATTGGCGAGCTGGAATTGAATCAGCTGCGCGCGCTCGGGTATGCGATCCCATAGGAGTGCGTTAGGAGCGCGTTAGGAGCGCGTTAGGAGCGCGTTAGGAGCGCATAGAAACGCACGGATCGGCTAGAACTTGATCCTCGTCGAGACGCCGAAGGTTCGCGGCTCGCCAAGGAAGAAAAGCGTCGTCTTCTGGAATTCGGTCAGGTCGGCGCCAAACGACTTGTAGGTCCTGTCCTCGACATTGCGGACCCAGGCGGCGACCTCCACCGTTTCGTCCGGTGTGTAATAGGCGAGTCTCAGATTGTGCAGCCAGTAAGCTTCCTGCGCGATCGTATCCTTGGGAAGAACGAAGACCAGATCCTTATTCGGGCTACCACGACCTTCACTCGGATCGAAGTAGGTGACGGCTTTCCAGGTTCCGTCGTAGCGGAAGGACATGCTACCGAATCGACCCAACGGAAATCCCTGTCGAACCGTGATCGTCACCGAATACCGGGGAGCGTTCAAGAGTCGATTTCCAGAGCGGTCGACCTCGGTCAAGATGACTTCAGTCCTGGCCCCGATCTGCCGTTCGCGGATCTGGGTCTGAACGTATTCCAGGAACTCTCCCTCGAGCCAGGCGAACTTGATATCGAGTAGGCCACCCTCCCAGGGAAGAAAGGTCGCTTCGACCTCGGAACCGAATAGTTCCACATCACTGGCGTTGAGAATCACGAATTGAATCGGCTGGTTATTCTCATCGATCGCCGTAAAGAGCTGATAGTCCCTGTAGTCGTAGTGGAAGAGCGACAGCGTCAGATTGAGACGATCGTCGAAGTAACTCCCGCGCAAGCCAATCTCGAAGGCATCGATCTTCTCGGGGTTGGCCGGGCTGACGTTTCGAAAGCGGCTGCCGGCGGCATTGAACGTGCCGCTCTTCCAGCCATGGGTGAATTTCATGTAGAGACTCGACTCTTCGTTGGGTCGCCACGTGAGGCGAACATGGCCCGTCGGCTCGGTACCGGTGAACTCGTCTTTCACGAAGAAGGGAACGCTCGTAAAGAGGACGTAGTCGATCTCCCTCCTCTCATGATTGAAGCGAAATCCGCCGTCCACCGTGAACGCCTCCCAGAAATCCCAGCTTGCGCCGGCATACGCGCCGATACTAGTGATGTCCTGGGTGTAGGTCCGTCGTCTGGCGATGCCGGGCACGAGCCCGCCGAAGTCGTTCTTGATGTCGACATTCAGCTCTTCGGTCAAGATGAAGGCGCCGACCTCCCAATCGAGTGGCCCACCATATATTTCATCCAGGCCGTCCAGGGCCGTACCGTTCAAGCGCAACTCTTGAAAGATCTGATGGCCATCATCCGCCGTGTTGTTCTCGAACCGGGTATTCGGCGTGAAATCAAGATCGATGTCGACGACGCGCTGCCACTGGTCGTATCCGGTGATCGTCATCAATTCCATCGTGTCGCCAATTTCGATCACGCCCTTCAGCGAAGTACCGAACGTATCGTTCGTCGTTCCGCCCGGATGACTGATTGCGCCGACATGGGGGTTCGAATCGAGGTCACGCGCCAGATCCTGTGCGACGCGGCGGCGACCCTCGAATACTGCGCCAAAAAGTTGGCCCCTCGTACAGGTCGGCCGGCACGGGGCCTGCAGAGCGGCGATCGATGCAAGCTCGGCCTTCAAAATATCCGGATCCTGATAGCCCCGCGCGTCTGGCTGGCCGAAGAGTCCGAAGATCTGAGGCTTGAGATCCGTATTCGCAGGTATCACTCCGGGCGTGTCTATGGTCGGGTCGATGAAGCGGCTGACACCGTTGATTCCGATCGAATCCCCGACAACGGAGGGCTGGTCCAGGCGAGCCCCGCGAAACACCAACGTCCAATTTGAATCGATATCACCGGGAAGATCCGGCTGGAACAGAAATACGCCGCGTAGGGCCCAATTGTTTCGGCTATTCAGCCATTTGGGCTGGTTCTCATCGACGTTCGAGATTTTACCGAAACGGGATCGTTCACCGCAATACGTATCGCCAAGCTCGCGGGTGTTCTTGGGGGGAGCGGCCGCACAGCGATTCTTGAACGTGCCCTTCCGATTCACCACCCTGAATGCGATTCGGGCCCACAATGTGTCTTCGGTGATCGGAAACTGAATGGAGCCCTGGATGTCGCGGGACTGGAAATTTCCGAACTCCGCTTGAATCTCGGCGCCATAGTCTCCGGTCGGCTTT